>CAYTXV010000008.1:0-4376 GCA_964441495.1 uncultured Candidatus Saccharibacteria bacterium | reverse complement strand
AACGAAGTGTGTTCGGACTTTCCTCACTTATCGTTACCGATAAGCGTGATCGCGCGGTGCAACATGCGAATTTATAACATATTTATTTACTATTGACAATATCCGCAAATAATACTATAAAGATAAAAATTATTCTTATGACAGCTACCGAAATTGCCCAAGCAATTACAGATCGAGAGTTATTAAAGTTTCATAATGGGTGGGATTATTTTGAAAAAAAGTTTAGAAGAAATTATTCCCAAAGTGGAAACTCTCTTTTATATATAAACCTAATAACCAAAAAAGGTGACTTTGAAAGGGATATTTCGTCAGCAAAAGAAAAATTTATGGGAAGATATTACGATCTTCTTATAGATTATGACGTAGCCACATTTCAAAAAAAACAAGAAGAGCTTAAAGCTGATCTCAAAAACACCCTACAGGAGAAACGAAAATTTATTTTAGTATTTCTTTGGAGAGACTTTAGTGGGTATGAGAAGTTGCAACCATTAAGAGGTACACGCGATCAAAAAATGAAGCCGAGAAGGCAAAAAAGACTATCGAAATAAACGATAGTCTTTTTATTTGTTTTTTATTGAAACTTATGCCTCACAACTTACACAAACCTCATCTTGGGCAACAAAGACAACTTTGGGTTTCTTGGCATCGAGTTCTTGGAGCTTCTTGCGGCCGAACTGTTGTGCGGCATTCATCGAGTGCTGATAGTAGAGTGTCTTGACTCCCTGCTCCCATGCATAGAGATAGAGCGCGTTGAGATCCTTGGCAGAGATGTTAGGGTCGATCATGATGTTGAGCGACTGCGCTTGATCGATAAACTTTTGTCGATCTGCTGCCTGCTCGATGATAGTGCGCTGATCAATCTCGGCAAAGGTACGAAATACTTTCTTTTCATGTTCAGTGAGGAAGTCGAGGTGCTGCACTGAACCATCGTTGTCACGGATACTTGCCCACACCTCTGGGGTGTTGTGACCTTTCTCTTCAAGGAGTTTCTCAAGCGTTGGGTTTTTGAGGGTGACCTTCATCTTGTCGACGTCTTTGACAAATGCGTTGCTCATGTACGGCTCGATACCTTGCGATACCTGTCCCAAGATAAATGCAGATGATGTCGTCGGTGCGATCGCAAGGAGTGTCGTGTTGCGACGACCGTATCCTTTGAGTACTTCTGGTTCGCCGTACTCCTTGGCGAGTTGGGCTGATGCAGCATATGCCTTGTCGTGGATGAGTGCAAAGATTTCGTTGTTGAGGGCTTTTGCTTCGGCACTTTCAAACTCGATATTGCTCTCTTGGAGGAAGGTGTGCCAACCGAGGACTCCGAGACCGAGCGCGCGATGTTCTTTGGCAAACTTGTGCGCGCGCTGCATGAAGTAAAATGCTGAGCGCTTCTGTGGGTCCTCGCTATCGCGGAAGGATTCAAGTCTATCAACAAACTCTTGGATAACCGTGTCGAGGAACATGACAAGTGTCTCAACTGCATCGGTGTCTTTCCATTCATGGTAGTGGCGAAGGTTGATAGACGAAAGACAGCACACAAATGAAAGATCATCACTCGTCGGAAGACAGATTTCTGAGCAGAGGTTACTGCCATAAATCTTCATGTTTTTGTCTTTGTATACATCAACCGTGTTGTTATTGACGGTGTCTGAGAAGAGAATGTACGGGTAGCCGATCTCGGTGCGGCGCTGGATGATCTTGGCCCAGATCTTGCGCTTCTCGACATCTCCATCAACCATATCTTTGAGCCATGCGTCGCTCACGGTGACTGCATATGTTGACTCTTGGATCGGGTGTCCTTCTTTGCCGATGTTGAGAAACTCTTCAATGTCACCATGCTCAACAGGTAGATATGGGGCGCAGTGTCCGCGACGAACAGTACCTTGACTGACGATGTTGATGAGTCCATCAAAAAGCTCCATGAAGTGCACTGAACCAGATGAGTGTCCGTTACCTTTGATCTCTGAACCGCGAGGACGAAGCGCACCAAAGTATGCAGATGTTCCACCGCCATACTTGGTCATCATACCGACCTCTGCATGTGTGTAGAGGATGCGAGACATGTCGTCTGCAACATAGCTTCCGAAACAACTGATCGGGAGTCCGCGAGTGTGCCCGTAGTTGGCCCAGATCGGTGTTGCGAGCGAGTAGAACCCACGTGACATGTAGTCATAAAACTTGTCAGCAAAGCCTGGTTTCTCCAGGTGCTTCTCTGCGATCGTTGCGATCTCACGGATCCGGTCCTCTGCGCTCTGCCCGTTCATGAGGTATCCCTTTGCCAAAAATTTTCTACTGTTTTCGTTGAGCCAATACATAGTTGTTTAAAATAGATCTTCGCTAGTAATACTTTTGCTTTTCTTGTTGTAGTTTATCGACTTTTTGTTGAAGAAATCTCCGTGTTTGGTTGCGATCACTTCATCATAAAACCACTCTGATTCTTTGAGAAGTTTCTCGTCAGTCTCAAAGAGCTTGGGGACGCCGATACTCTGGAGTGAATTGTTAAATCGTTGCTTGATAAACTCGATAACAACTGCTTTGGGAAGGAACTCAAGCTCACCCTGCTCAAAGATCCACTCAACGACTTGTTCTTCTGAGAGAAACGCTTCTCTACAGAGCTCGGTCACCGCCTTGGTGAAACCTTCATCAAACCACTCAGGATGTTCATCTTTGATGATGTTGATCACATCAATCCCAAAGAGACCGTGAATCTGTTCTTCTTTACTTGTTGCTTCAACCGCATTTGAGATACCTTTGAACAAGTTTTTGTACTTGTTAAACGACATCATCACGAGAAACTGTGAAAAGAGCGATACATGCTCGATAAACAGTGAGAAGAGAAGGATCGCTTGGCTGTACTCACGATTGTCTTCACTACGTGCATTTGCAAGTGACTTCTCAAGGTACTGCACGCGCCCTGCAAGCGCAGGGATCTGCCCTATTGTGTTAAACACTTCGTTAAGTCCGAGTATCTCAAGGAGGTGTGAATATGCATCAGTGTGACGCACTTCACTTTCTGCAAATGTTGCGCCGACTGCACCGATCTCTGGTTTTGGCATCTTTTTGTATATATCACCCCAAAAGGTTTTGACTGCAACTTCGATCTGCGCGATCGCAAGCATCGCGTTTTTGATCGCATTGCGCTCTGCATCAGTGACGTTTACTTTGAAGTCTTGGACATCTCCGACAAAGTTAAACTCGGTATGGATCCAGTACGAGTGACGGATCGCGCTCACGTACTCGTAGAGCTCAGGGTACTCGTATGGCTTGAGGTACAGACGCTTCTTAAATATATCGCGACGACGCTCCTTGTTGCGTTCCTCGCGATAGAGGATGTACGCCTTGGCAACCTCAAAGTCTCCCTTTTGGGCGATCGCTTTCTCGACGATGTTCTGGATCTCCTCAACCTCAGGGATGTGCCCTGCTGGGTAGGTAGTTTCGATTGCTTTTTCTATCTCATCGACGAGTTCTGAGAGGGAAACGATATCGATGAGCACTTTTGAAGCTTGGTATGCCTTGGATATAGCCGACTCGATGCGTGATCGATCAAAATCAACCACCATCCCACTTCGTTTGCGTACTGCGCTGATCGTCATAGATACATCAGTATACAAAAATTATCTCGGCAACAAGAACAAATGCGCGTCTTTTTTATGCTAAAAAATATTTAGTCTTTCGTGTCAAAAATTTTGTCCAGAAATCGTTATATACGCTCTTATTTTGCATCTGACTCTGCAAGCTCAAGAACAAGCGTTGTTGCTTGTACTACGTTATCCACAACAGGATCTCCTGCGCTGACTTCGAGTACATACTGCACAGGTTGTGGTGGATAAAAAATCGTTGGATATGTATCTGGTGAAAGGTTTCGTGATGTACCAACTACCTGCCACTGTGGATCTATCCAGACGATATCTATGGGGTAGCGCATATCCTTCATCCAAAAGCCGTACACCCCAGGCTCTGAGAATACAAACAGCTTGCCAGTTCCCCGAGCGAGGCGCGTGGTCCCCGAGAGGCCTTGGGCACGCTCACTCTGTGTATCTGCGATAGTGACTGGTATGCGCGTATCCCCTGCAACAAGGACTGGTCCGCTCTCCCGGAAACGCAAAAAGAGCACAAGAAGTGCTCCTATTGCAATGACTATGTATAGTGCGTGTCGAATGCGAGTTGTTGTCATATTTCTTTTGCCTCGATCTACCGTGATGTACTCTATAGATGCACACCATGGATTTGCGCATGATAACCCACATGCCGGGAGTATGAGAAAGCATACCACTTTTTGTACTCCAAACGGAGCAATCAACCGTATCAATCGGTATCTTTCGATACTGACTATCTCAATTTGAGTTAATCCACGACCAGCTTCCGCTAGCCGTGCCTTGTTACGA
>CAYTXV010000007.1:0-15208 GCA_964441495.1 uncultured Candidatus Saccharibacteria bacterium | reverse complement strand
TGCCCGCCCGCCCAAAAAAGAAA
This sequence comes from uncultured Candidatus Saccharibacteria bacterium, assembly GCA_964441495.1. Classification (GTDB taxonomy): domain Bacteria; phylum Patescibacteriota; class Minisyncoccia; order Phycocordibacterales; family UBA9973; genus UBA4124. Next base: position 15,185 of record CAYTXV010000007.1, on the reverse strand, counting down.
TCCGCCCCGCATTCCTCCCGCACCCTCCTGCGGGGCTGAAACCCCAATCCCGCCGAATTTCAAAAAACATTAGTCTCGGTTTTGCGAATCCTCCCTCCCGCAAAAATGCTTCGCAAAACCGAGTCCGCATTTGCATTCCCGTGCTCCACGTCATTTTAAATCATTAGTGGTGGAGTACGGAGCGTTTTCCCGCACTTCTGCTTCAGCAGAAGCTCTGTGCTTCGCACAGAGGCGCGTAGCGCGCGGGGAACGCTATGATACTTTGTTTTGAAAATAGGTTCTGATATGGTTTAATAAACACACAAGCGAGTGAATTATAAAAGTGAACTTTTATAATTCCGAGCGCAGTGTCCCCAGCTAGCGAAGCGACTGGGGACACATGAAGAAAAAACGAGGACTGCTCCTCGTTTTTTCTTACATGGGCCAGCCGGAGGCATGTCCTTTGGACAGCCGAGGCGGGGTCGCGACATTTTCCGCTAGGAAAATAGTTGTGACCACAAACATCTCTCAGTTGCAAAAACTCCCTACTCACGGTACGGTAATAGATATGAAAAAACGAACATCAAAGATTGTTGTATGGATAAGTATTGTCGTAGTTGTTGGTGGACTGATTGCACTTCTCGTAGTACAAGCAAACAAGCCGGGTAAATACGATACTGTTGCGCAGTGCATCAACGATAGTGGTGCAAAGTTTTATGGCGCATTTTGGTGTCCACACTGCCAAGCAACCAAAGCGATGTTTGGAAAATCCGCAAAAAAACTTCCCTACATTGAATGCTCACAACCAAGCGGAAAAGGTCAGCTCCCGATCTGTGATGAAGCAGGTATCACAGGATACCCTACGTGGCGTTTTGCAGATGGAAGTGAGCTCGCTGGTGAACGCACTATTGTAGAACTTGCAGCAAAGACAAACTGTAGTGACGTACTCCAGTCGATAGAACAATCTAACTAATCTCTTGTATGCTGAACACCACCGTCGCACTCGGTACTATCGGACTTCAGATTGGACTCGTCATCCTCATCATCGGGTGGATACGTCGCGCACCTTTTGTCTCCACCGTTGCAACACATGCAGGGACAATTGTTGCAACAGTATTTACTGCAGCAACCGCAATCAGTTTTTACTACCAGTACGGTATGGGATTTGATCCATGTCTTTTGTGTTGGTATCAGCGCATCTGCATCATGCCGATTGCGCTCATCGGATGGACTGCACGGCTTCGCAGTTCAGCACTCCTTCAGAAGCAGTTTCTCATTTTGATGGGGGTAGGTGCTGCGATCGCAACGCTTCACGTGATCCTCGACGTATTTCCTACGGGTATCGATGTCTGTAGTCCAGGCGGGACATCATGCCTTGTCCGCTACGTGTATGAGTTTGGCTACATCACGATCCCGATGATGTCTCTTACGACCCTTCTTATTGGTATCACGCTTACTCTCCTTGCCAAGCACTATCCACAGAGCGCAGTTGCAGATCGCGCGTAGTCTTCTATACTAGAGATAAGCGCTCTTTCGACCATTCGCCTCGTCAGTGTAGGTCACCCTCACCTGTTCATTTACCAAGTAGTTCTTATAAATTTTTACCCTATACAAAATCCGTGTCCAAAGCGGATTTTTCTTTTTGTTAGATATGTGTGAGAAGTACCTTTTCTATCGCAAGCTCAAGCGGTATCCCCTTTTGCCATGCAGTTGCATGTGCAGTGATGAGCGCTCTATAGAGCGCGGCATACTTTTTGTCTTTGAGCGTGAGCTCACGCACCTTCCAATACAGTACTCCCATGATCGCTTCGATTGCATGTGTCTCGAGCGCTGCACGATAGATGAGCCAGCGACTTTTCTTGTCTGTCGCGGTAAGCGCTTTGGTAACAACAAAGATATCGTCTGTTGCTGCTGTCTTTTTTTCTTTGGATGCTTGGTGTACGACTGCTCCTAATTTTTTAAGGCTAGTAACAACTGTTGCAGGAAGTGCGAGTTCTTCAAACACAAACAGTGTTGGACTTGCAACAAGTGTTTTGATAAGTGTTGAGGCCATCTCTTCTCCTGCAAGCAAAAACTTGCTGTGCACCACCGCTGGCGCAGTGTTAAAAAGCGACGGGTATGCATACTGCTCAAGCTCTTGTACGCCTCCATAGGTATCGTCATAGATGAGCACCTCACATCCAGGAAGTGTGTCCAGGATGTTTTTGATATGGCTTCGACGTACATCGAGGTTGTCAGCGATGATAAGTGCAATCATTAGAAAATTTTAGGGACACGAGCTTTGTACGACTGATACTCCTGTCCATATGTTCGATCGAGTATTGCTTCGTACTTTTGGAAAAAGATGTTTGATACAAGGTACCCGATAAGTGTGATCGCACAAAAGATAATAGAGCCACTCACAACCGTATACCCCACTACTAACAACAAGATACCCAGGTGTGTTGGGTTGCGCATGTATCGATATGGCCCAGCAAAAAAGTATCGTGCGTCAGGTACTGTCTTGGTAGCTCGAGATGTGTACTGCGCCCAAAAGATAAGGAGTGCTCCAAGTGCAAAGCATGCAACAGTGATACCGGTTGCATATGGAAGCGGAGCTCCAAACCCGCTGAGTGTATCTGCACAGAGCCCTACGATACTTGCAACAAAGTACGCAACGTATGAACGTGCAAGCGTCGGATGGATAGTTGATTGAGAGGTGTTATTTGAGTTCATCGAGTCGGTGCCCTTGCGCTACTGATACAGCAAGCGGTACTGTTGGTATCGTAACAGGGATCGGGCTTCGTGCAAACACCGACGTCATCGCACTTGTGACAATCCGCTGTGCCTCGTCTTGGACCTCTTGCTCAGTCTCATAGATAAGCTCGTCATGGATTTGGAGCACGAGGTGTACCTTGTCAGCAAGACCTGCTTGTTTGAGATCATGATCGATGAGTGCGATCGCTATTTTGACGATATCAGCACTTGTACCTTGGATCGGTGCATTGATAGCCATGCGTTCTGCAAACGCGCGCAGGTACGGTGCAGCTGCATTGATAGCTGGGAAATACCGTCTGCGTCCAAAGAGGGTTTCGGTGTATCCGTGCGCTCGAGCAAACGCCTTGGTTGCTTCGAGATACTGCTCAATCGTTGGAAATGTTTTGAAATAGTTATTGTAGTATTCACTCGCCTCAGCACGTGTCGAACCCAAGTTTTTTTGAAGCGCAGTTACACCCATACCATAGAGAATCCCAAAGTTTATGACTTTTGCCTTGCGGCGCATATCGTTGGTCACCTCGTTTGGTGGTACACCAAACATGTCAGACGCGACTCGCGCATGGATGTCTTCACCGCGGGCAAAAGTTTCGGTGAGACGACTGTCTTGAGAGAGCATCGCAAGTACACGAAGCTCAATCTGTGAATAGTCACTTCCGACAAAGACATGACCTGGACGTGCCACAAATCCGTGGCGAATCTCTTTGCCACCATCGCCTTTGATAGGGATGTTTTGGAGATTGGGATTGGTCGAAGAAAATCGTCCGGTTGTTGTCCCATGCTGGAGAAATGTCGCATGGACTCGATCGTCCGCATCTGCATGCTCAAGAAGTGCCTCTACATAGGTACCGAGGAGCTTCTGCACCTCGCGATACTCAAGTATACGCGAGACTATCGGATGCGCATCGACAAGGCTCTCGAGTGTCTCTGCATTGGTTGTGTACGCACCACTTGCTTTGACTTTGCCTTTGGGCTTAAGTCCAAGGGTATCAAAAAGAAGTCCTGAGAGTTGTTTGGGTGAGTTGAGGTTGATAGAGACACCTGTTTCTTGTGCAACTTCTGTTTCGATTGCATCGAGCTTGGCGCGCATAGTTTGAGCAAGCGACTCGTAGTATGCGCGATCGATAGTGATCCCCCAGGTGTGCATGTCAGCGATGATCGGGACGAGCGGCAGCTCAACCTTTTCAAACAGCTCAAACAGGTTTCGCTTTTTGAGTTCCTGACATATCACATCATAACTTTCTGCAAGGGTTTTTTTGCGCGCACGATCAAGGATCGTATCGTAGTCTGGGTTTGTTGTTTCAGAATACAACACCCATAGCGCGATCGATGCTTTGTGTAGCAGCTCTTCATCAACGGTTTCGGTTGGAGTTGTTTGTGTAAACGCAAACAGTTTTTGGATACGTGGGAGGAGCGACCTAAACTCATACTCGCTCAAACATGCACGCATTGCTTCCTCGTCAACAGTTTCTTTGTATGGCACCTTTGGGATCTCTACCTGTATCGGCGCATCGCGACGGATCGTTGCAAGTGTCTTGGAAAAGAGTGCGTCATCACGATGCTCTCGTAGGAGCGTAGTGATACGCTCAGTAAGTTTCGCTTCTTTGAGCCGAGGATCGTTTTTGTCGATCGCATCATAGAGCGCTTCGATTGATCCAAATGTTGTGATGATCGTTGTTGCGGTCTTTTCACCGATACCAGGAACGCCGATGATGTTGTCAGACGGATCACCACGAAGCCCTTTGAAATCAACAAGTTGCGCTGGAGCAAAGCCGTATCGCGCAACAACAGCGTCTTCATCATAAAGGATCGTATCGTTGAGCCCCTTTTTGAGAGTAAAAACCTGCACCTTGTTCCCGCTGACAAGTTGTAATGTGTCCATATCTCCCGATGCGATGACGATACGAACTTCAGGATGATCCTGATACTGCGTCACAATAGTCCCAATCACATCATCAGCTTCAAATCCTTCTGCATCGATACAGGGGATCCGGAACGCCGCAAAGAGGTTGCGCGATGTTGCCAGCTGTGTCACGAGATCATCTTCTGCTTTTGCTCTTCCTTTTTTGTACCCGTCGTATGCGATGTGTCGAAACGTTGGTTTGGGGAGGTCATATGCAGCAACGATTGCGTACGGCTTGAGCTCTTCGATGATACGGATGAGCATCGACGCGATACCGTAGAGCGCGCCTGTTGGCTCTCCGCGTGAGTTGGTAAAGTTGGGAAGCGCGTGATATGCACGGTGGATGATCGCGTGCGCATCGAGCACCACAAGTGTTTTGGGTTCGGTACTCATAGCTGTGTGATGTGACGAGCATCACCGTCATGGGTGAGTGTGTAGCGAACTGTATCAACAGGCAAAAGTTGCTCTATACGCTCTGGCCACTCGATCACGACGAGTGCCCCCGGATATGTCGACATCGTCTCCCAGCCGAGCGTGATGAGTTCCTCTGGATCCTCGATACGGTACGCATCGATGTGGATGAGGTGTGTGAAGTCACTGTGTACTGTCTCATAAAACTTGGCGATCACAAACGTCGGGCTCACTAGTTGTTCTGTGACACCGAGCAACTTGGCGATTGCTTGTACCAGTGTCGTCTTGCCCGCGCCGAGATCCCCTGAGAGCGCGAGCAGTGTCGCACCCTGCTGTCGCGGGAGCTGCGTCAGAAGTTCTGTGGCAACTGAATCGATCTCTTCTTGTGTATAGCGTCTATCCATAGGGTGATTCTAGCATATACAAACCACCCCGCCGTGTGGCGGGGTGGTTGTCGTCATATTGGAGTATGTGGTGGAATTATTCCTTTTTTCGATAAATGTTTCGAGCAAGGACAATAAGGGCGAGAATGACGAGGATAAGCAACAGCCATCCGAGGAGTGTGTTTGGAAGGAATGATCCAAATCCAAACGTACTTGCACCGAGAAGGTTTGGGCAATCGTTTGACACTGTGATGAGTGAGTACGCGATTGCATCTTCTTGAGCCTTGGTTTTGGTGTTGGTGTAGACAACTGATGCGGTTGCAACGGTGAGGTTGCCAGTCACTGCAGTGTCGTTTACACGAGCACGGATAGTGATCATACCAGTTTCACCAGGAGCAACACTGCCAAGTGCGATAGTCATTGTTCGATCAACAACTTCGTAGTTGCCACGTGATGCAGTGAGATAGGTGATCTCCTTAGGGTGAGTAAATCGAAGCACTGCGTTATCGAGCGTTTGTGATGAAATGTTCTTGTACGTGATAGTGTAGTCGATTTGACCATTGACACACATACGATCATACGTGCTCTCAACACGGAGTTCGAGAAGTGACGGCGCGCTCTGGGCGACCACGACATTGCTCTGTACGACCGGAGCCGACGGAGTCACAATGACTGGTGATGAAGATTTGATGGTTTGGAATGCAACAGTGTCGCCATATGCGGTACCGTTTTGGTTCTGAACAACAGTACGATAGTAGTAGCGTACTCCGGGAACAAGTCCCCCGATAAGCTCACTCATGTACTGAGAAGTACTACCGCTCGTGATTGACTGTGCGTTGGTGCGGTTACCAAAGGTACCACTTACGCCCCACTCAAACCATGCGGTTGTGTAGTTTGTTGTGTTTGCAACTGCGATACCATTGAGGCGCGCCTGTGTCCCACCGAGCACTGTTGCAACCGTGGTGATTGCCTGTGGTGCAGATGAGGTGTCTGTGTTGTTGACGTACACAGTTTCACTATCGGTACGAGTGTTGCCGTTGGCACAGTATGCACGAAGTGTGTATGTGGTTGTTGAATACGGACTTACCGTCACTGAACCATCATCACTGCGGTCTCCTGAGAGTCCACTGATAGTGACATAGTCAACATCTCCTGAGGTATACCAACGGAGTGTTGCGCTGTTGCCACGAGTGATCGTCGAAGGACTTGCTGAGAAGCTATCGATATCACACGTGTCATTGTTGTTATTGTCATCAACAGTGATCGTGAGCGTGTCAGTGTCATCAAGGTTCCCGTTGAAATCATACGCACGGAGTGTGTATGTACGAGTATTTGATGGCCACACAGTACGAGAGTCGTTTGGATCAAGGTTGCCTGAGACATCAGTGAGTGTCACATAGTCACAGTCAGTTGTGTCCCACGAGAGACGTGCTGAATCACCGTCGTCGATACTGTAGTCGTCTGCATCAAATGAATTGATGTAGCACTGACGGTCGCTTGGAGTAGTGTCGTTTTGACTTACTTTGAAACTCGCAACAACAGAGCCCTGCATACTCCACCCAGGAGCGATATCTCCGATCGGGAGACCACTTGTGGTAAAGAGTGAGTTCTCACTTGCAAGGAGTGTGTGCGGGGTGTTGATCGTCTGACTTGGATACCATCGGACACTACCCGGGATGAACGTGAGTGTCTGAGAAGAACTCAAAAGCACTGACGCACTTCCCTCTGCAACAACCATACCGTTTACTGCTACTCCACCTCGAAGTGTGTGAGAGCTACTTGCGCTACCGTTTTTGGGACCAAGTCCGATAGAAACGTTGGGTGCGGTTTGGTTGGTTGTGTTGTGATAATAGATAGCTACAGAGATTGTGTCTCCTGGTCGTGCGTTTACCGAAGTATTCCAACACGATGCACCAGGACCACCCGAACACGGGTTTTGTGTCTGATTGACGACACGCACCGTCGGGAGATCTTGTGGACCATCGTTAAATCCGCCCGCAAAAGCAACCGGCGCAAAAAGTGCGATTCCGAGTACTGCTACGAGCATGTTTGTAATAAATTTTTTCATAAAAATCGTTTATAATTCCACTTATAATTCGACGTGACCATTATATCATATTTATAAACCTAAGTCAATACTCCTCCCTTAGCGTTCCGTGTATAGAAAAAGGCAGCCTCGAAAGGCTGCCTAATTTAGATAAAACAATACTACTATCTATTGGAAGTTAAACCCTCCCATACCATTCCCTGTAGCTGTGAATACCCCAGAGGTTCCAACACCAAGAGTTGGTCCTGATACTATACCACTCGAACCGGGGATTGTTCCGTATCCAGAAGTTGGGCTTACTGGACCAACACCGATACTGGTACCTTGGATAATACCCCCCTGGTAGATAGGGACTCCAACTTGTTGAATTCCTCCACCAAAAAGGTTGGATGCAAGAGCGGCTATACCAATACCAGCAGCGGTTCCTACAGCATTAGCTGTTGCTTGTCCTGCAAACGTCTCAATGAAACGTCTTTGTTGCGGATAGTACGCAACCTGCGGAGCAGGTGCAGCCATTGTTGTTGCAAAGACTGGCGTAGAGGAGGTTGTAGCACAGGAATTGCAGTTACCTGACTGAGTCTGGAGCATCTTTGAATATGCGGCCAGATCCATAGCTTTCATCTCGGCAACATAGGTATCATACTGACCAAGCTTGTAGATCTCATACCCTTCTTTGAAGGTGAGCTCTTTTTTTTCAGAAGCGACCTCCTTGATGATTGTTTCCTTAATAATCACTGTAGTATCCTTAGGGCGCCAGTTTGGATCTCCATCAGGATCGGTCCACGGCTTTTCAGCCACAGCTGGCGTGAGGTAGTGACAGAGTGCATTGAGGCATCCATTGGTACCCCACTTGGCGATTTCAATCCTTTGACCGTTTTTGCGGGTAAAAATAACTACGGGCACATTAGGTTTGAGTCGATCCTCTAAGGGGATAGCTACTCCTGCTTCGATACCGTAGTTGAGTTCTCCGCCCTGGCTATATCCGAGCTTAAACTGATCCATACCAGCTGACACAACCTCTTGCCACAAACCCGGATCAGAGGACCATACTTTTTGGTAAGCAGCGGCGTTGCTGTAAACAACACTTGCTGCATACTCAGCTTTCAAAATATCGTTTCTCCCCGTTGCGGCAGTCTGGAGTGCCCGGAAAAGTTTTTGCGGAGTTTCCAGCATCGGGTCGGTTTTGCCCGGCCATTCCACAAAGGGTTTGGCGGCATAGAGTGGTGTCGATGCATAGAGCACCAGCACCAATAGTACTGTTTTTAAAAGAGCTGTTTTCATTTTCTTAAATTTAAGAGTGAGAAAAAAATTGAAATATTTCCCTTCTATCATAGCATATTTGAACCTATTTGTCAACAGCTTTCTAATAGGGGCTTTGGGGGTGTTTTGGGGTCGATTTTACAGGGTATTTTGCGGTGATGCGCTATACTAGAGAGACATGGTTCACTTTGACGAAGAACAACAGCAAAAGCGCTACAACGAGCTCCGTGCCGAGGAAGAAGAAGCGCTCGTTGCGATGCTTGCCCGAGACCGCTACGGTATCCCCTCTGTTGATCTCTCGTCGCTCCCTGTCGACAACGACGCACTTCGCCTGATCCCTGAGGCAGATGCACGTGCACTCGACGTCGGCGCATACAAACTCGTGGGCAAAAAAGTCTCGCTTGCTGTTCGCTCCCCTGTTGCTCCTGGAGCACTCAAGGCAAAGGCGATGCTTGAAGCTGCCGGGTACACTGTCGAGCTCGTCATGGCAAGTGAGCGCAGTATCGAAAAGGTATGGAGTCGCTACGCAGACCTTTCGTTTGCGACACGCACACGTGCCGGCGGACTCGATGTCTCTCCTGATGTCCTTAGCGATCTCGGTACTCGCATCCACACCATAGGTGATGCAGTCACCGAAATCCAAAGCGCGATCTCTGACCAAGACGGCGTACACCACCTCTCGCGACTCCTTGAGATAGTACTCGGAACAGGTATCGGTCTCGGCGCGTCCGACGTACACATCGAACCGATGGAAGAAACCGTTGAGCTACGTTTCCGTCTCGATGGTGTGCTACGCGTCATCACAACGTTTGATCACGCGACGTACAAACAACTCAACACGCGCATCAAGCTCCTCTCTGGACTCAAGCTCACTATCTCGAGCAACCCACAAGACGGACGCTTCAGTGCATTTCTCGGTACCGGCACAGATGAAGTAGAGATCAGCTTCCGTACATCACTCATCCCTGGCGCATATGGAGAAAGTATCGTACTTCGTATCCTTAACCCCAAGTCTATCCGCGTCGGACTCGAAGACCTCGGTATCCTCCCGCCCATGTTCGACATATTTATGCGAGAGATCAAAAAGCCAAACGGTATGATCCTCCTCACTGGTCCGACCGGCTCTGGTAAGACCACCACGCTCTATGCATTTCTCCAAAAGATCTTTAGCCCTGAAATCAAGATAATCACCATCGAAGACCCGATCGAGTACCACCTCCCCGGTATCACCCAGACACAAGTCGACCACAAAAAGGGGTACACATTTCTCGAAGGGCTTCGTTCAGCACTTCGCCAAGACCCGGACTGCATCATGGTCGGAGAGATCCGCGATCCCGAAACCGCCAAGATCGCAGTTGAGTCTGCGCTCACGGGCCACCTTGTCTTCTCGACGCTCCACACCAACAACGCACAGGGCGTGATCCCTCGCCTCATCGACCTCGATGTCAATCCCAAGATCCTCGTGAGCGCGCTCTCCCTCTCTATAGCGCAGCGTCTCGTGCGTACCCTGTGCGAGCACTGCAAAGAACAACGCCCAACGACACCAGAAGAAAAGACGCTTATCGAAACGATATGGAACGAAGCAGTTGCAAAAGGTAAAAACATGGAGCAGTTTGGCGTGCCCAAAAACACCGAGAAACTCTGGGCCGCAAAAGGTTGTAGTGAGTGCAACAATACTGGATACAAAGGACGTATCGGGATATTTGAAGTGATCCAGACAGATGAAGCAATCGAGAGGATTATCATCGAGTCTCCGAGCGAGCGTGACATCAAAAAGATCGCCGATGCACAAGGCACGCTCGATATGCGCGAAGACGGACTCATCAAGATACTGCAAGGCAAGACTGATTTTGAAGAAGTAAAAAGTGTTGTTGATTTGTATGAAAAATAAAACTCCAGAAATCTGGAGTTTTTAAGTTTTTTGATTGTTTTTAATCGGCAAGCGCCATGGAGGTTTTGTACTCAGGTACGTACTGAAGCTCTTTTATGAGGCTCTCAGTAAAGGGAAAATCAATCTGTTCTTTGTTTTTCCATGTTTTGTTTACCCAGGTCAGCTCTTCGTGGATATTGTCAACCGAACGCCTGAACACGCCTTCCAGGTCTGTATAGCAACCATAATTTTCATTAACGATTACCAGATAACCACCTGGTTTACCATTTTTAATGGTTTGGATTGCTTTAAACAAAAGTTTTGCCATGATTATGTTTTTAAGGTTTACATTTTATTCAAAAAAGCTCTAATCTCTAAACAGTCCTTATACGGACGAGGCCGTATAAGTAAGAAATCTTTGTAGGATAGCACCAGTCGGAACCAAAGCGTCCTGCGCCGAGATCTAGAACCGTAGCTGACTGCTTAGAGATTAGAGCCTTCTTGAGGTAAAATAGATATGGTATCTTCTGGGAACAGTATAGCATACCTACCAAATATGTCAAGCATCTCCCCCAACTCATCTCAAAAGCCGTTCCAGGAAGCCCTCTCTGCACAGACAGGCCAATTTTCTGATACAGTACTTCGCCCGCAATCCTTTGATGAGTACATCGGCCAATCTCAGATCAAAAAAAATCTGAGCATATTGATTGGCGCCGCAAAAAGTCGAGGACACACCCCAGAACACATCCTCTTTTATGGACCACCGGGCCTCGGCAAGACCACACTTGCGCACGTGATCGCTCGTGAAGTCGGTGCAAACCTTCGTATCACCTCAGGTCCTGCCATCGAAAAGGTTGGCGACCTTGCAGCGATCCTCACCAACCTCAAGCCAGGAGACATGCTGTTCATCGACGAGATACATCGCCTCAACAAATCTATCGAGGAGGTCCTCTACCCTGTGATGGAAACCGGCAAGATGGATATCATGATCGGCAAGGGTCCGTCTGCGCGCACAGTACAGCTTGATCTACCACCCTTTACACTCGTGGGCGCAACGACACGCTACGGCATGATCTCAGCACCACTGCGTACACGATTCTCGGGTGGATCGTTTCGACTTGAGTTTTATACACCACAAGAGATAGCGACCATCCTTGCACGTTCTGCAGAGATACTCGGTGTTTCACTTCCTGAGCAGACACTTCACAGTATCGCGCATCGCTCACGACAGACGCCGCGTATCGCCAACTATCTGCTCCGCCGTGTGCGCGACTATGCACACATGCACCAAAAGGATATCGACGAGACGTCTGTGCGCGAAGCATTTGCACTGCTCGGGCTTGATGATCGCGGACTCTCTGCGGGTGACATACTTATCTTGCGCACGCTCAAAGACAAGTTTGGTGGTGGACCAACTGGTGTGAAGAACCTTGCCGCAGCAACCGGTGAAGACGAAGGCACAATCGAAGACGTGATAGAACCGTACCTCATCCAGCTCGGACTCATCGAACGCACTCCGCGTGGTCGTGTACTCACCGAACAAGGAAGGTTGTATCTGCATGACTAATACTATCCTTGCTATCGATCCTGGATATGATCGCTGCGGTGTCGCAGTGTTTGTTGATGGGGTACTTGCCTACTCGAACTGTATCGAAACCTCCAAAAGCGACACCCATAGCACACGCCTTGCGCATATCTACACAAAGCTCGCGCACGCTCTAGAGGCGTGGCACCCTTCACACATCGCTCTTGAAACACTCTTTTTTTCTGTAAACAAAACGTCTGCGCTCAAAGTTGCCGAAGCTCGTGGTGTCGTACTACTCCTTGCGGGGCTTCACAACATACCGCTCATAGAACTCTCGCCACAAGAAGTGAAACAATCACTCACCGGTGTGGGTAACGCCGACAAACAACAAGTACAAAAGATGTCCTCTCTCATACTCGGCGTGGATACCTCTGGCAAACTCGATGATGAAATCGATGCGATCGCGCTCGGGATTGCAGCACTCGGGAAACTCAAACTTGATTTACTTGCAAAGAAAAATAGTATTTGATACAACTTAATGCATTACTATTAGTAAATTAAAGTATTCTCTATAAGATATATGAGTGAAGAATTTTCACCTGATGAACTTGATGGCTTTACACCCAAAAAGAGTGACGGGACAGATGATATAGTGGAAGTAGATACTGATGATGTTGTAGAGCCAGTAGAAGATCCAAACGAAAATAAATTTGATGAAGCGTTCCTAAAAGATGAAAATCAATTGTATGCACCTGTAGACGATGATGCACTTGAAATACAAAACTATATTTTAGAAGAGCTTTACGAAGAATAACAAAAACCACCGCGTTACGCGGTGGTTTTTGCTTTCTCGACACACTTGGGACAGAGGCAGCCTTTGGGTTTGATGTACTCGTTCCAGTACTCTTTGCCGTAGTCATAGCAAAGTTCTTCGCCTGGTTCTATATTGCGCTTGGCATAGATGAACACTCTTCCTTTCACGGTATCTGGTTCGCAGTTGGCGCGACATGAGTGGTTGATATAGCGCGCAGTGTTGGCACGTGTCGTACCGTCGATGTGACGGTTTGCAGATGTCTCAAACAAGTATCGTCCTCCGCGACGATTTGCCTCAGCTGCAGTGATCACCTCACCGACATACTCGATGATGCACTCACCCTTTTTGATCGGTACATTTGCAAAAAGCCCGAGACCATTGATCCCCTTTTTGACTGAAAGTTGTTTGGGAGCACTGTAGAGCGGTGTTGTTTTGGGATTTGGTTTTTTCATGATGAGGCGAGTATACCCTATCCTAGATACTTGGCATAGATACCGGTCGTAAGAAGTCGTTCGTCCTGTGCGTGTTTGATCGCGACTTCGCCATAGGTCACGGATGCTGGAGGAAATATTGTACAAAAAAGCTCACCAAATGTCCGCGCACTGTACCCTGCGGCGTACCCGTTGAGTATCACAAGCTTTGCCTTTGGTGTGAGAAGTTTAGGCACAAGTGCGATGAGCTCTGCAAGTGATTCTTCTATCTTCCACACCTCACCTTTGGGGCCACGACCAAATGCTGGTGGGTCCATGATGATGATGTCGAACTGCTCACCGCGCGCCGCGAGGCGCTTCGCGTAGCGAAGCGCCTCTTCGCAGACCGTTCGAAGCGCATCTGGTGCAAGACCTGACTGCGCTCCATTTTCCTTCACAGTATCTATAGTACTTTTGGACGCATCGACATGAGTGACCTTGATCCCGGCGAGTGCCGCAGCAACTGATGCTGCACCTGTGTATCCGAACAGATTGAGCATGGTGAGTCCGCTGTATTTGCTACCAAGCGCTTGGAGCTCTTCCCACTGATGTGCATGCTCGGGAAACACACCGATGTGTTTGAACCCTTTGAGCGAAAGTATGAGCTTCATAGCGCCCCACGACATCTGCCACAGTTGTGGAGTCTCTGTTGAAACCTTCCATCGCTCACCTTTGTCTGCCCAGAGGAACTGTGCCTGTGCATCAAGCCAGGTTGTAGTATCGCGCTTTGGCCAGAGTGCTTGCGGGTCTGGTCGATCAAGGAGTACGTCTGCAAACCGTTCGAGTTTGCACCCATCACCACTATCGATGAGCTGATAATCATCCCACCCTTTTGTTGTGATATCAACGCGCTTCATGAGAGGTGTCGCACGCTTGCGCAAGTGCTTGCGCGAGTGTCGGGTAGGTAAAGACAAATCCTTTATCGATGAGTCGCTGTGATGAAACCTTTTGACTTGCAGTGAGTTCACCGATGAGCTCACCAAAGAGTATTTTGCGCGCAAAACGAGGGATAGCACCGATGACACGTCGATGGATCGTGCGTCCAAGTGTCTTCATAAATGTCTCATGTGTCACTGCTTCTGGTGCGGCAGCATTGATCGGGCCTTGGAGTGTCGAAGTCTGCAGCGCAAAGAGATACGTGTTAACGATATCGTCTTCATGAATCCATGCTTGCCAAAATGGCGCACGAGTGAGCTTAAGGAGAAATCCAAATCGCGCAGACTTGCGAAGCTCAGTGAGCATCCCGCCATGTCCGACAACAGGTGCAGTGCGCACACAGACCACTCGCGTCCCAAATACTTCTGCTTTGAGCGCTTCTTGTTCCCAATCAGCAACAACTCGCGCGAGAAATCCATGTCCTTGCTCACTCTTTTCGGTAAGTTCTTCATTTCCCCGATCGCCGTAGTATCCGACTGCGGACGCATTGATAAGTACTGTTGGTCGACTCGTAGTGCGCTCCATAGTCTGAACGATGTGTCTCGTACTTGTGATGCGACTATCGTAGATAGTTTGCTTGTACGAAGGTGTCCACTTTTTGCTGATTGGGGCACCTGCGAGGTTGATAACCGCATCGACATGTTCAAGCACATCAAACGGAAGCTCTCGAGCACTGATGTCACAGTTGATATAAAAGAGTCGCTCATGAGTAAAGCGTGGTCCTGTGCGGTCAATCACGATAACAGTATCTCCGAGTGCAAGGAGTTTGCGACACAGTTGTGTCCCGATAAACCCTGATCCGCCCGCAACAGCTATAGTCATATAGACAATCC
>CAYTXV010000006.1:0-34634 GCA_964441495.1 uncultured Candidatus Saccharibacteria bacterium | reverse complement strand
CTTATCCACGCCGCCAGCGTTCATCCTGAGCTAGGATCAAACTCTTCTTAAAAGTTCCCTTGTCCAAAGGACAACGGACCTAGACCGAGGCAAAAGAAAGATGACACCTTCGTTTGCCTCATTTACATAAATAGATGATTACTCGCATTCTTTTGCACTATACAGTTGTCAAAGAAAGAAATGCGCTCAAACAAGAGCGACCCCTAGTATAGTCGATATGAGGGAGAAGTCAAGTAAATAAGAAAGCCCCCTGTTTATAGAGGGGGCTTGTTGGTTTGAACCCTTCGGTGGAGTGATAGTGCTCCCCCAGAGTATCTGGAATAATGCGTCTTTTTTACACACTCCGGCAACGGTTTCTACGGCTGCTGTAGTGGGCCATGAGCCATGGAGCAGTCTGTAGAAAAGCAGGTTGGGTGTCGCAAAATCGGTTGAGCTGATGATGAACTGTGCGGTTTCCCCCGTCCACGCTTGATATGGGGAGGATTGCACCGACTGTTCGGTGCGGACCGCGTCAGGACGATCAACTAACAACTGAGCGCATCTGATACCAGTACCTGAGATAGCTCCTATTCCAATTAATACAACACTTGCTTTGTTTCGCATGTGATTGTTTTGGGGTGAGCAAATAAAGAACTCGGATTTCCATAATACTCTCTTATTGTTTTTTGTCAAATTTAATAAAAAACGATACCGGTTAAGGTAACGTTTTTAGTGTAGGGATGTTGTGTCGGACCACATTCTTCGTTTTGCTATCAAAACGAATGTATGCACCATCCGGAAGTACTACTCCGTGGACAATGTATGGGACAAATAACTCATCTCCCGGCTTCATGTCAGGTGTATCAAAGGGTATCTGATCTACCGGAAACCATCTCGGTTCTACCATTTCCTCTGTCGGTATCGGCTCTCCTACAAATCGACAAACTCGATAACATGCGACACGAAATGATGGCTTTCCAAAAGGAACATTCTGTTCATCTCCATTATAAAAATCAACGATACCGATATACTCGAGATCTTTCTTTTTGATTTTTATACCAGATTCTTGACGAACTTCAGATACAGCGCACTCTCTCCATGTTTGCCACCACTTTTTCTTGCCTCCATAGCCAAAATAAAAGCCGACACCTATCTTTCGCGTCTTGCGCGCCATGAGTACCTCCCCGTCATCTACGATATAGACCAATGTTGCTTTTTTCATAACTAGTTGTTTTTGCTACTCTAGCACTTTCAATTAATCTAGCAACTAGACCTCCACAAGCTATCTAAGGTTGGAATAGTTAGTTCCTCTTGCATCCTTTTTTTATAATACTCTTTTAAATCTGGTGATAGATGTGAGTACGACCATCGCTTGATCCATACCTGTGTCTCAATGTCTTTCAATGCTTGTTCTTTCTCAAAAGCAACTTCATTAAAATCTAATAGAACCACCCTACCATTTGGCGCTACTCCGTTATTGATAGTGAAGTTGTATACTTCTTCGACAATACCGTGTCTCCATAATGTTTTTATACCTGAAATAAACTGCTCAATAATGTCTTGTATCTCGTTAGTAGAGGCAACAGTGAGCAGTTGATAGATTGGACTGACTTTATCTTGTTCGTAATTAATACCAGAAAGAAATACAGGATTACCAAGAAATGACATATCGAGACCAGATGTTGTTATTCTCGTATATGTTTGTTGAATTATCTTTATATTTTGTAACGCTTTTCTGTATTCTCGTAAGAAATCAGAATTTCCCTTACGAGAGATAAGTATATAGAAAAACATTCTAACCTTACTTTTTAGCTTTTTCAGAACACGCCCATTGCCTAGGTCGTACACATTATAATAATACCCTTCACCTATTTTTTTCATACAACCCTCTTAAGATGAAATTATTATGCAGTTCCATCAAGTATGGTAGCATGATCGTAAAGTGACTTAGATAAATCATCTAGTCGATACTGTCGAGCATACTCAGCTGCACTATAAAGCTCATCTGCTGCTTCCTGTTCTATATCAAGTTCTAGATATAGAGTACTTG
The DNA here is from genome assembly GCA_964441495.1 of uncultured Candidatus Saccharibacteria bacterium. GTDB lineage: Bacteria > Patescibacteriota > Minisyncoccia > Phycocordibacterales > UBA9973 > UBA4124. Next base: position 32,605 of record CAYTXV010000006.1, on the reverse strand, counting down.
TCACAATGAGTAAACCAATCTGAGCTTTCATATATGGATCTTGTTCTGCAATTCCTGAAATAGATTCTTGTGCAGCTTCTGTCCACGATACAAACAATGGTTTTATCGCCTCCATGTTTTTAGCATTGTGCTCTGTCAGTATATTCTCTCGCAGATGCTGCATAGCTGGTGTTTCTACAAAACCCGTTTCTATAGAATTTTTGCGAAGTAGATCAATAGTATCTTTCTTAAGCTCTTGATCGCCTAGATTTTCCTGATTTGGTACTGGCCATTGTTCCATAGCTTGAGTATACCTTACTACCTACCCGTATACCACGCGGTTTGCCATGCTTTCATTTGGTCGATTTCTTTATTTTGCGCAGTGATGATTGCGTTTGCGAGGTCTTTGATCTCTTGGTGCTTTGCGTTGGTGAGTGCGAGACGTGCCATCTCCACCGCTCCTTCGTGGTGCACGATCATCTCAGAGAGAAATGCTTGATCAAATGCGTCGCCTGTTTTGCCAGCGAGCGCCGCGTTCATCGACGCCATCATATCAGCCATCGACATGTCATGTGCCATCATTGAGCCGTCAGGCATCATGTGCATCCCTGCTCTAGGAGACGCGACCGGTGTCCGACCCCAGATGAGCCATGCTGCTGCAAATCCGATAATCAAAAATACTGCTTTGGTGAGTGTGGTGTTGTTGGTATCCATATATATGAGTATACCACTTGTGTTTGGCGGAAGCGGAGAGATTCGAACTCTCGGGCCCGTGAAGGCCGACGGTTTAGTAAACCGTTGATTTAAACCACTCATCCACGCTTCCAAGCGAGCCGATTGTAGCATTATATACCGAGCAATTTCAAGACGATCGGCGCGATAGGGTCTGCGGTCGTACCATAGACCATCACCCCACCGAGCACGCCGGTGAGTGTGATCGCAACGAGCCCCACAAGGACGAGCACCCAACTCACAAACGGGGTTGCGAGCATGTTTGCGAGATTTGTAACGAGCCGAGTCAACCACGTAGGGAGTCGTGAACCAAGCCGTTCGACGAGTATCTGTACAACAGGAGTCGCAAGGAGGAGTCCATACATCCACGTCGCAAGTGCAGCAAAGAACGCGTGAGCTTCAACAAGTGCTCGATCTGGACGCACGAGCTCTTCGGCAACTTCACCTGTTGCACTCGCAGCAAACGCGCCAAGTACACCGCAGACAAGAAGTACGATCTCAATCTGTCGCCACGCTACGCTCGGTACCCATCGACGTACTGGAAGTATCTTGATCACAGAATAGATAACTAACAGTGCGATTGGGAAATGCACAACGAGTGGATGGATGTTATATGCCATATAAGTTAAGTATACCACTACGCTTTTGCGCGCTTGAGCATCGTTCGTATCACCACCACGACTATAGAGGTAACAAGCGCCCCAAAGATAAGCGTGATCGCCTTGGGACCGATATATGCTGTGACCGCGTCACCTGCATAGACACCTGCAAACCCCCACAGATATGATCCGATCACACTATAGAGCATGTATCTACGCGTCCGGACACCTCTGAGAGCGGCAAAAAGTGACGGCGTCGAACGTACTACAGGGAGGAGTTTGCCAAATATAGAAACAATCGCAAGATGTCTATCAAAGAGGTCCCATGAACGCTGGTGCTTTTCATTGGTGACCAGACGCGAGATCCATCCGATGTGTCGAAACTTTTTGCCCAAGAAAAACCCTGTCATATCCCCTGCGAAGCTTGCCGTCCCCACGACAAGTGCAGCAACAAGCGGCGAAAGGAGCCCCTGTGCCGCAAGGCTCCCTGCAAATAGCGCAATCGTTCCTCCAGGAAGTACCGATCCGATGATAGGCAGACCTTCAGTAAACGAAAACAGTGCAAGAAACAGGAGCTGCACCGGGAGCGCAACCGTTTGTGCACCTGCGATGATAGCTGTAGAAAACGCATCCATAATCACGCATGTGTATACTTATACAATCAAAAGCGCTATATATGCGATCGCATAGTATGTGACGAGATTGTTGAGCGCGTCTGAGAAAAACTTTTTCCACACAAGCACGCGATCACAGTTACTCCACAAAAGCGAAGATCCGATAAGCGGGATCACAAACGCTACCCAGATCATCGTGATGTATCCATACACTGCCCCACCCACGCGCGCTGCAACAAACACGATAAACATCGCCGTACAAAAAGACAGCAAGAGTTGGAGCACATACGACTTCCACATGTGCGGCTTTGCTTGAGCTATTTTTTGCTTCTGCTCATCAGGTGTGAGCTTGTCGAAGCCGAGGTATTGCATGTGCCATTTCCCCATCGGAGTTGCCATCGAGTACCAGATCGTCCCGATCACTGCAGCTACCACCGCCCCCAAAAGCCCCAAAAGTATCATGGTTGTCATATATATTGATTGGTTATTGTTACAAGGTCAGTATAGCATTGTGATCTCGGAGTATGTGTGAAGTATGTTTTAAAGGAAGGTGAAAATGAGGAAAAGCGTGAACTGCTTGGATGTCTTAAGAGTAAGATTTATCTAGCAGATAAGAAGGTTACTTTGGATAAATAAATCTAGTTATTCTTGAATCAAAATATCCCACAGCTTATGGATATCTTTTTCTTTATCCCAAAACTCAAGAATGTTCTTTCGTAACTCTGCATGTTGCGGATAGCCTTTATCGGTGACATCGTCTGGTAATAACTCTTTGCATTCAACATTGAGTAAGACGGTGAGTGCTTCTTTAAGCTCATTATATTTTTCTTTTCCAAGTACATCTTCTTGATATATACCAAACGCGTACCAAGTATAGAAGTGCCAGAGTTCATGCATAACTGTTTTTCGGGCAATATGTGGATATGCTGGGACTGTAACAAAAAAGTAATTTTCTTCTAGGCTATATGGGCATCGACTGTTGATCGTCAGATATGCTGTTATATCTTTTGGAAGGGAGACACCGAATACATCTTCTGCTTTCTTTATGAACTCCTTAGAAACGACATCCCAATCTTTTTGGTATAGATCTACATACTTTTCAATATCAACGTTTTTCTCTGAAAAATATGTATCGATAAATGTACTAGTTTCGCCCTCTGAGGGGTTTTCTCCATGAAGCTCTATTAGTCGCTCGTATTGCTTAGTTGGATTTGATGAATTCATTGAACTCTTGCCTTTGTTCAAGAGGCACCAAATATCTTTTTCTTTGTTGTATAAAAAAGTAATTTTCATATGATTAATCAAATTGAATTACATAAAACGATTTATCCAAAAGTTCAGGTTGTTCCTCAATCCATTTCTTGAGATCTGGGTGCCTAACATAGGTTGCCACCTTTTCAATGAACCTCCCTGTTGGCTTTCTTTCTCCTGCCTCTAGCACCCATTCCTCAAGTCTTAGTGTATCTCCATCTTCAAAATCAAAATCGGCAAGACGCAGTTCAAACTTCTTCTTACCTGAAAGAATCATTTCAAACCACTCTCTATCGATTTTCTTAGTAACCGTTCTCATATTATTCAAATACTTCTATCGGATATACATCTGTTGCTGGTTCTTCGTATGGATGCACGTCTTTGATTGCCTTAAGAACATCTTTGAGTACATTTTCTTCACAGACTGTTTCAATACGCTCTTCTTGTACTTCTTCAAGTTTTCCTACTTCTCCAATAGTAGGGTTTGCACCTTCAAGCGGTTTGAATCTTCCGGCGCCTTTGATTGTAAATGTGCAGTACGAATAGTTACCAATCTTGCCCGCACCAGCATTTCCAATTACTTCACGGAGTTTGTCAGCATGACTTTCTGGAACATAGATAACTATTTTGTATCGCTTTTTTGGATCCATTTGCTGATTATATCAGAATCCCACAGGTAAGTTCCTACTTTTTTGAGCTCAAAAAAGCTTTATATACTAAGCGTCTCGTGCTAGCACGAGGTGGCGGAACCGGAGGGATTCGAACCCTCGAGGGGTTTTAAAGCCCCTGCCTCTTTAGCAAAGAGGTACGTTAGACCACTCTGACACGGTTCCAAATACTACAAGCAACTCTATCACACTATCCCTCACAATAAAAACCCTGCAACAAGTCTCTTGTGCTGCAGGGTTGGAGGTAATCAGCTGCCCAAACGCAGAAATTCCTTTGTAAAAGACCTGGGACGGTATGTGGGCGCAACAAAACTGGTACGGAGTCTCTATACGCGCCATGCGTGATCCACTCTCCAAATCATAGACCTCGGGTCTGTAGAAGCTTCCAGATTTCTTTGTGAGAACAACCGCAGACACCTTACACCTATCGTTTCGATTGAGCAAATATCGTATACTTACCCCATGCAACCTATCATCAAATCCCGCTTTGAGCAGTTTAGCGACGGTGTGTTTGCGATCGCGATCACACTCCTTGCTATAGAGCTTCATGCACCCACCATTGTCAGCCCCAACATCATCCATGCGATCCGAGACCTTGGGCCATTTGTCCCGTCGATTGTGACGTTTGTGATCTCGTTTGTGACGATCGCAATCTTTTGGGTCAACCACCACCAGCTCACTGCGATGCTCGAGGTGATCAGTCGACGGCGTATCTTGTGGGCAAATGTAACATTCCTCTTGTTCCTGACACTTATCCCCTTTGTCACACAAGCAATCAGTATTGACCCGTTTAATCCGACGCGTATCGTTGGGTACGCACTCGTACTTCTCGGCGCATCGATAAGTTTCTCGTGTACACGATACTTCATCCATAGAAGTGTCGGCGAAACACGTATCCCGATGGGACGCAGTCTTTTTGGGCCGATTGTGTACTTCCTTGCGATACTCGCTGCGTTTATCGTACCAGTTGCTTCATATGTACTCCTTGCGATACCGGCGCTCTACTATTTCCTCCCAAAGTCGCGCTAATCATATATCTGTGGTATAGTAGTTTCGTTGTAATGTCTCCTTTGATCGGGCGCGTTGCACGTTAGTACTAACTTAAGCACATATACACATGAACAATAAAGTTTTCGTTGGCAGTCTCTCATGGGGTACTACCAATGACACCTTAGCAGCACACTTTGCAACTGTTGGTACAGTTACCAAGGCAGATGTCCTCACCGACAAAATGACTGGTAAAAGCAAAGGATTTGGGTTTGTTGAGTTTGCATCTGAAGCAGACGCACAAGCAGCGGTTGACAAGCTCAACCAAAGTGAGCTCGATGGCCGCACAATCTTTGTCGACCTCGCTCGTCCCAAGACTGAAGGTGCTCCACGCGGAGGTTTCCAAAGTCGCCGCGGATAACATACAAAAAGCGCTCACTTGGTGAGCGCTTTTTGTATGCGCGGAAATGCTACACTTCCTCTATGCTCTCTCTCGCAAGCCCTGTCAGTGCACTCATCCGCCTCAAAGAACCTATTGCGCTCGGACTCAAGCGACTGGGTATCTCTACGATCAAAGACCTCCTCTATCACTTCCCGACCAGGTATGCAGACGCATCAAGCTTTGCGTCGATCGCACACCTCTGTGAAGGACAAGACGCAACGATCCGTGGCAAACTCACCAAGCTCACCGCAAAAAAGGGATGGAAAAGTAAACTCCCGATGACCGAAGCGGTTGTCGAAGACGTCAGCGGCACGATGCGTGTCATATGGTTCAACCAACCCTACCTTGCCAAAATGCTTCATGTCGGTGAGGTCGTCGAGCTCACTGGTCGCGTCTCGATGTACCAAGACAAGCCGGCACTCACCAACCCAGTGCTTCGTGAAGAAAAGGTGCTCCCAATCGACAGTCACGACTCACTCTTTGGCTCTGACACCGGCGGACCACTGACACCTATCTATCCTGAAACCAAAGGTGTCTCAAGCGACTGGTTTCGTCATGCGATTGCGCGCGCACTCGTTGCGCTCTCTGACATCCCCGACCATCTCCCAGAGAGTATCAGCAAAGCGTACTCACTTCCCTCACTCAAGACAGCGCTCATCTGGATCCATACCCCCAAACGCCCTGACGATGCGCTCAAGGCACGCAAACGATTTGCATTTGATGAAATAATCCTCATCAACCTTGCACGGCAACAAGAACGCGCGCTACTCAAAGACTCTCGCGCGTACACAATAGATACTGGCACTGTTGCGGTTTCGTCTTTTATCACCAAGCTCGGGTTCCCGCTCACTGGCGCGCAAGATCGTGCCATCAAGCACATCCTCCGTGATCTCGAGCAACCACACCCGATGTCGCGACTCCTCGAAGGCGATGTCGGAAGTGGCAAGACAGCAGTTGCTGCAGTTGCGACATACGCGACTGTGATGAATCGCCCATCAAAAGCTGGCATCAAAGAATCCTTTGGTAATCTCCAAGTCGCATACATGGCACCGACAGAGATCCTCGCGACACAGCACTTTGAGTCGTTTGTAGAGCTGTTCCGAGGAACCGGTATCCAGATCGCACTCCTCACAGGAAGCGGCGCACGCAAGTTCCCCACCAAAGTCGCATCGAGTCCCACACCATGGACCGACATCTCCAAACCCCAACTCAAAAAGTGGATCAAAAACGGCGAGATACCTATAGTGATCGGTACTCACTCGCTCATCCAAAAGAGCCTCGAGTTCAAACACCTCGCACTTGCGATCATCGATGAGCAGCACCGGTTCGGACTCAACCAGCGCAAAGGTCTCGCAAAGAAAGACGCGCATTTCCCTCACCTCCTTTCTATGACTGCCACTCCGATCCCGCGCACACTTGCACTTACCATATATGGCGACCTTGATCTTTCGGTACTCGACGAGATGCCCGTCGGGCGCAAACAACCCGAGACCGTGATTGTCACTCCAGACAAACGAGCTGCGACCTATGAAGCTATCGGGGCGCAGCTCCGTGCAGGCAGACAACTCTATGTCATCTGTCCACGTATCGATGAAGCAGATCCGACCAATACCGCAAGCATCCAAGCTCGTTCTGTTGTTGCAGAAGCAGCCCGCCTCAAAAAAGATGTCTTCCCCAGCTATCGCATCGGCGTGCTCCACAGCAAGCTCAGCAAAAAAGACAAAGAATCTGTCATGCAGGCATTTGCACGGCATCAGATAGATATACTCGTTGCAACTTCTGTTGTTGAGGTCGGCGTCAACGTCCCCAACGCAACACTCATGATCATCGAAGGCGCCGAGCGATTTGGCCTCTCACAACTGCACCAGCTGCGCGGGCGCGTCATGCGAAGTACTCATCAACCGTACTGCTACCTCTTTGCAGAAGCAAAAAGCGAGCGCACTCGAGAGCGACTCGCACTCTTTACCAAAGCCACAAATGGATTTGAGCTTGCAGAGTATGATCTACAGCTACGCGGCACTGGTGAGCTCACTGGTACTGCGCAGTGGGGCATCTCAGACATCGGCATGGAAGCCCTGCGCAATCGCAAACTCGTCGAAGCAGCACGCCAAAGCGCGATAGATCTCATCCGCACTGACCCGCTTTTGCAAGCATACCCATTCCTTGCACGCGCAGTTGCCGCGCTCAAAGATACGCATTTTGAATAAAAAAAACCGCATGCTATGCATGCGGTTCAATAAAACAAAACCAGCTCTACTGTGTCCACACTCGCTGTGGAAGTGAAGCAAAAACTCCATACCCACTCCTGTGGTCATCGGTGCTGAACGGAACCACAGATGAGTGGTTTGACGCTCCGTAACTGTATATGAAGTTATACCTCAGCCCAGTTTGAGCACCTCTGGCACTTGCAAGTTTGGCGCTTGTGCCAGGTAACCCAACACGATATTTGTGTGCAGGGTTCCATGAAGCATCCGATGCAAGCTCAACAGCAAATGGGTTGGTGCTCGTAGGGACAATAGCAAGCTCATAGAGCGTCGTACTACGGAGGGTGTCTTCGCCAGTTCCTCCAGTAAATGTTACTCGAACCAAGCCCATGCTTCTGCGAAACACAGTGATACGTCCAGTATCCTGCTCGTCAAAGAAATTGACGCGATCAGTGATGTCTTCGCCGTTTTTGAATAAACGAAGTTCACTAAACCCAATAGCAGTATCTGCTGTCTGGAAGCGTATCGGATACGTCAACTGCTGCTGATACATCGTTGTTCCGCGAGGGACAGCTTGCTTGTGTGCATAGACTACCTGTTGCTGTCCAACCGCTATAGTGCCGTCCATATGGACATACTCAACTGTTGGTGCTGGTGCACCGAAACGGATTCTTGGCAATGACACAGAAGGCACATCGAGCGCTCGTACTTCGAGCTGGATCGTACCCATGTCGCCAGGTTCAGTATCCACATACAAACTGAGTTTGTATTGAACACCTGGCTCAATAAGCAATCTTGGTGTTTGGAATGTTATCGGCAGTTCACCAGGGATACTTCCCAAATTTTGCTCGTTACCACGAGCATCGGTCAGTGTAGCTCTTAAATTCGAAGCATACACATTGCCCAGAATTACTGCATTGAATGCAAAAGAAATTTCCTGAGGACCCGGAGCATCAAGTGTAATATCAACAACGCCGACACGTTTGAAATCACCCGGCTCAAGCAGTGAATCAATAACAACAGCAGAAATCGTCAGCTTTGGTTGCTGCACAATTTCTTGTTTTTTGCACGAAGCGAGAAGCGCTCCGAAACAAAGAGATAACAAAAGTTTCTTCATGTTTATCGTTTTTTGATTTGAAAATGTACTATTACTATGTGCATTATAGCATACTTTATGCTTATCGTCAATGTGGGAGTAGATGGACTCGAACCATCGGCCACCGAGGTATAAGCTCGGCGCTCTACCGACTGAGCTATACTCCCATCGATATACCAACAGGATTTTATATGGATTTGCGTGAAAAAGAAAGCTACACTATAGAAACTATGATAAATGAATTTGTTGCAAAGAAACTTGGAGAAGTACTCGCCTTTACTATGGTAGCGACCGATACCCTTGCCCGTGGGCGCGCAGCGCTCGTCGAAGTCCTCGGTGAAGGCGCGGTTGTCGATATGGAGCACAAGACCAAACTCCACGCAGACACGATAGTGCACATCGCAACAGGAGCTGGAGTCGCAGAGACCACAACTGCAAAGGCAGGCAAAACAAGTGCAAAGGTCACACAGATGCGCGACCTGTACATCGGCGATCAGTGGAACAACCCGATAGAGATACTCGAGTGGAGCGGATTCTTTGAAGGAGCAGTGATCGTACACTGGAACCTCGTCAAAGGCGCAGCGCAAGCACTGAGTCACGCCGAACTCCTCGCACTCTGTGATGAATGCATCAGTTGGCACTATAGTCTGCTCGAACAGATCGAAGGAGAACTCGAAGACGAAGGCTCAGACAAAGCAACTGCGTAGTTATATCTCAAGCTTTTTGAGTGGGATACCGTGCGCGGTGAGGATCGCTTCGTACTCTGGCTGCTCGAGTGTTTCAACTTCGATGAGTTTCTTGGCAACAACATCGAGCACACTGCGATAGTCAGTAAGTACAGCACGTGCACGATCCATCGCCTCACGCATGATGCGATCAACTTCTGCATCGATGAGCGCGCCGGTTGCTGGTGAGTAGTCTTTGCTCTCAACACCGTGACCAAACATCGGCGTCCCACCATCACTCTCGAGTGCGCGTGGCCCAACTGCGTCACTCATGCCCCAGCGAGTCACCATCGCACGTGCGAGATTTGTCGAGACCTGCAGATCGTTGGATGGACCAGTCGTCACGTCACCAAAGACCATGACTTCTGCAGCATACCCTGCGAGCGACATCGCGATGTCATCGAGATATTCTTTTTTGGTATTGAGTTTGCGTTCTTCGAGCGCGATCTTCATCGTGTATCCTGCAGCACGACCGCGTGAGACGATCGAGATCTTGTGCACAGGATCAGCATCGGGAAGCACTGACGCAACAAGTGCGTGCCCTGCTTCATGGTATGCGGTGATTTCTTTTTCTTTCTTGGTGAGGAGGTGACTCTTGCGCTCAGGACCGATCATCACCTTTTCGATACTGCGGATGAGATCAAACTGTGAGATCTTTTTGCGGTTCTCACGCGCAGCGAGGATCGCACCTTCGTTCATAAGTGAAAAGAGATCTGCACCAGAGAACCCACTCGTACGCTCCGCGATAGTTTTGAGGTTCACGTCTTCTGCAAATGGCTTCTTGGTTGCGTGTACTGCCAGGATCTCTTCACGATCACGGCGATCAGGGAGATCGAGTATCACTCTGCGATCAAACCGTCCTGGACGAAGGAGTGCTGGATCGAGCACATCGCTTCTGTTGGTTGCTGCCATGATGATGACTTTGTCGTTGGGTTCAAATCCATCCATCTCAACAAGGATCTGATTGAGCGTCTGCTCACGTTCGTCGTTGCCACCACCGTAGCCACTACCGCGCACACGTCCGACCGCATCGATCTCATCGATAAAGATGATCGCAGGTGCTGCACGCTTTGCCATCTTGAACAGATCGCGCACACGAGACGCACCGACACCAACAAACATCTCGACAAACTCACTTCCCGACAAATGAAAAAATGGGACTGACGCTTCTCCTGCAACAGCACGTGCAAGAAGTGTCTTGCCGGTACCTGGACTTCCTGTGAGCAGTACACCTTTGGGGATACGCGCACCGATGTCGAGAAACTTTTTGGGATTTCTCAAAAAGTCAACGATCTCTTTGAGCTCTTCTTTTGCTTCACGTGCACCTGCGACGTCTTTGAATGTCACTTTGTTGTTTTTGTCAGACGGATCGGTCACGCGAGCCTTTGATTGTCCAAAGGTAAATGCTTGCATCCCCGCACCCTTTGCCTGTCGTGAGAGCATCCAAAAGAAAAACACAATGAGCACTACAGGCAGTATGATCGGGAGCACTGTCATCAAGAAAAATCCGACGTTTGATTCTGGAACAACAGAGATATCAACGAGTGCGAGGTTCTCTTGTGGGACGCCGTATGCGGTGAGTGTTTCGGTGAGTGCTGCATCGGGTTCCTTTTTGGCAGTTACGATCGACTCATCCTTTTTGGTGATGGTGAGGTCTTGTCCATCGATTGCGATCGAGGTAACCTCTCCTGCTGTGACGAGCCGTGCGACTTCAGAGAGCCCGACAACTTGTGGTTTGTTTGCACCGGTACGACCAATCGCCGAATAGATAACCGTGATGAGGGTAAAGATGAGCACTGTCGTAAATATATATGACGAAAGCGAGCGCTTGGGTGGTTGTTGCTTTTTGGAAGGTTTGGGTTGCATGAAGCTCATTATACACAAAAAAGCCGTGGTACTATACATCTCATGGAATACCTCCGTAACAAAAAAGCAACGTATGAATACGCGCTCGAAGACACGATAGAAGCGGGAGTGAAACTCCTCGGTACCGAGGTGAAAAGTCTCAAAGCACATCATGGCTCACTCTCTGGTGCATACGTCTCTATCGTCGACGGCGAGCTCGTCCTCCTCGGCGCGCACATCCCTGCCTGGCAAGAAAAGAACGTCGGGAGCGGATTTGACCCATACCGGACACGCACACTCCTCGTCCACAAACGTGAGCTCGAGCTCTTGCGCCGAGAACTCTCTCAGAAAGGTTTGACTATCATCCCCGTCTCCCTGTATGGTAAAGGCAGGCAGATCAAAGCACAGCTTGCACTTGCCCGAGGAAAGAAGACCTTTGACAAACGTGCCACACTCAAAGCTCGCGATCTGGATCGTGAAGCAAGGCGTGGCGAATAACATGGGGATGTTTGGTATCGACACCTGTCGATCTGACTCATCATGCATATCGAGCATGGGCGTACTCTCGCAAATCGTCGCCTACACACGATAACTGGCAACAGCATCGCTAAGGTGAAGTCTCCATTTGCTAACGCATTTGGCTTCGCTCCAGCATTCGCCTAACTTAGGTCAATCTGGTGTCGCATCGGTAGACTTCCGATATACGGATCGCGGCAACATGCATCGGGATAGGACGTAGTGCGCGCTTCAGCACTACTCCGAAGTTTATGAGGCTCAGAAGTTGATTGTTTGGTATCTCTTTGAGATCACTTCTTAACACACCAAGAGATACTATATATGTAGATGTGCTGAGTCATCGCTGGTGCACGGGGGTTCGATTCCCCCCATCTCCACAAATTTTAAATTAAAAAAGGACCATCATTTCTGATAGTCCTACTAATCTTTTTTTTTACTTTTCTACTCACCAACTTCCTGTAAAACTTTGACACACGAGCAACGGGTATTTCCGTATGCATGCCCAAGCAATAAATTGGTTACACCTCTGTAGGTATCCTGGCCACTATTGAAAGAGAATCGGTTGTACCACCAGTAATAGTGGAAACCTTCGAACTTAACAAGTTCTCTCCAATAAGCAGTGTCGAACTGAACCAGTCTGCAGTTGAGATTTCGTGTTGCAGTAGCAATACATACTCTTTGAGGACGAGTATCAATCTTTGTTGCGAGTACCCAAGGAGCAGTGAAATGATGGCCTGTATGCTTATCTGGTTTGATTTCTCCAGTGAACATATTCCAGGTCAACCCAAATTCATAGCTGTCAGTAAAGTGGTAAAAAGCGAGATAACAAACAAAGAGTATTCCTACTATCCATAATGATAGACGGATTCTCTTTGGAAGTTTCGGGATCTTTAGTTTTCTCATTTTAACGTATCTTTTACTGTTTGTACTGGAGGTTGGACCTGTGTTGTGATGTTATTAGCACCTGAAGTACTGCCCAGTATTTCCAAAAATTTGTACTTCTTCTGAAGCGCTTCCCTGCTATAGGATTCTGTTCCCATACCTTCATAGGCATAGGACATCAAGATATCCCCGAGCCTTGTCTGGTCATAATCGCCTCTTCCATGAAGGTCAACAAATTGTTGCAACCCTTCTTTTCTGAAACGTACCAGCATAGCGTTTAACACCCTATTATTTGCCTCAATCCGAATCTGCATTGGGCGGGTATCAATCGTATGCACTTCAGTTAACATTGGTGTAACACGTTCCCATCCTGACCTTTCCAGAACAGTGATTTTACCTGTGGTTTTATCGTAAACGTACCCTTATTCATAATTATCAACAAAGGCCCACCAGTTATAGCGGTATATTAGCCCGCCAATTAACAGAACAAAAACTGTGATTCCAAAAATGAGCCATTTTCTTTGACTTGAGTTCATAACTTTATTGTTTTAGTAAGGAAATAAATTTTCATGACAATATCACATATTGTAATAAATGTCAATACATACACTGCAATGTCAGGATCATAGTGATCTATACGTTGTTCTATGTATTCAATACTCTTCTTGTGACCCCTTTACCACTACTCACCACGCACTTACAAGGAGTTTCTGGAGATTCGGGCTTGATTGGTAATAATTCCAAAACCGAGAAAGGTGTTCTTTTAAACGGTTCAACGTTTTACACATAGTGTCCAAATGTTTGCTTTTTGTACAAAAAGTTGTATAATGCTTCTTGAATTTTAACGTTATTTTAAACCCCAAAACAGATCTCGTATGACAGTATCGGAACACATTGCGCAAAAAGAATCACACAAAGGTGTACAAAAATTTATTAACCCATTTCCAAAAACCGCATTCGTTCACCTAGATGAACTATCTGGACTGAGTTCAGGTGCTGTTATGGAAAAATTGGTTACAACTTTTCAAAACAATCCTGAACTAAAAGCTGTATCTGTAGCCTGTTCAAGTCCTATTGGAAAAACAAAAAGACACTTTGTTGATTTCACCAAAGTGTTTAAGGATTTTTGTAACGAACATGGCCTAAAAGATGAAACTCAAAAAAGGAGTGCCTCAGCTTTCCTAAGATCCTTTGTTCACGAAGAAAACGAACATGTTTTACTACTCAAAGCAATCGCGGTACGAGAACCGTAGCAAAACCTACCGGACCCCACAAAGGTCCGGTTCTTCTTTTATATCCCCCACTCACCGATCTTGGTGCGTTTGATTTTGTATGCGAGTGCGGGGACACCGAGCTGTGTGCCGATCCATGCAGCAAGCGATCTCATGTACGTACCAGAAGACGCGCTCACGCGCACCGTTGCGATGAGTACCTGTATACTTGGGTGACTGTGGGTACGTGCTCGCCACTCTTTCATGATGGCAAGCTGGCGAAAGTCCCCTTCTACTTTGCCGATGTCTTCGATCGCTTCACGTGCGACGATCTCAAGTGGAACGACTCGCGTATGAAGGAGCTTGGTGTCAGTGATCGTGACGTGCTTTGTGGGAGGCACGACTACTGTACCTGCTCGAGTATGCGCAAACAGTGGCTTGCCCTCGACGATCACTGATGAGTACAGTGGGTATGGTAGCTCGGTGAGCGATCTGGCACACTCAAGCACCTGCGCAACCTCTAAAGGGGTGATGCTCCGGTACTGCTCATCAACAACGAGTCCGAGGACGTCTTGAGTGTCAGTACCGATCCCAAAGAGTATCTCTACCTCATATGTTTTGGTAAGAGCAAGGAGTGCGTCCTTTTTGTGGCGCTCAGCTCCCACCAAAAGCAGTACTACCCCTTCTGCCATAGGATCAAGTCTGCCCGCATACGTGATAGGGACAGACCGATCGATAGACTGCTCGACTCGGAACCTTCGCAAAAGCGCAGCAAGTGTCTCACCTCGATGTTTGTACACGAGAAATTTGCCCGAAGGCTCTACGCCGACACCTCCGTCGACAGAAAGTGTCCGGATCTCCTTGGTACGTGATTGACTAACAGCTGAATTTTTGGTATGATCAGGCCACATACAACCCCACTATACTCTCGTGAAAGAAAGAATCAATAACAACATACGTGCAGCCGAAGTTCGTGTCATCGAAGCAGATGGTACCAACCTCGGAGTATTTCCCCTTGCGGAAGCACTCTCTATGGCACACGAGCGTGGTGTCGACCTCATCGAAGTAAACCCTGACGCCAAGCCGCCAATCTGCAAGATCATGGAGTACGGCAAGTACCAGTACGAGCTCAAGAAAAAGGCGCAAAAAGCAAAAAGCGGTGCCAAAGCAACCGAAACCAAGTCTATCCAGATCAAGGTAGGTACTGGGGACCACGACCTCGAGCTCAAGGCGCGTCAGGCATCGTCCTGGCTCAAGGAAGGACACCGGATCAAGGTAGAGCTCTACCTCCGTGGACGATCCAAGGGTATGGACGAGGCCTTCCTCCGGGAGAGACTTGACCGGGTCTTGCATTTTGTGACAGAACACTATAAGATAGCTGAACCACACAAGCGCTCTCCCAAGGGCCTTGCGGTCGTCATCGAGCGAGACAAAGGCTCAAAATCGACACAATAATATGAGCACCAAAACCAACAAATCATTTACGAAGCGCCTCAAGGTTACCAAAACCGGCAAAATCCTCGCGCGTAAGCCAGGATTTAACCACTTCAACGCAAAGCAGTCTCGCACGAAGCAGCTCGCTGGCAAGAAGCCGGTTGCGTTCAACATGAGCAAGAAAGAAATCGCACGATTTATCACCCCAAGTAGCTTTTAATATATGACACGAGTAAAACGAGGAACAATAGCAAATAAGCGCCGCAAAAATGTCCTAAAACAGACCAAGGGATACCGATTTGGACGATCAACCAAGGAAGCGCAAGCAAAGGAAGCAATCGCACATGCAGGTTCATATGCATTTGCACACCGCAAGGACAAGAAAGCAGATGCGCGCACTCTCTGGAACACTCGCATCAACGCTGCGCTCCGTGCACAAGGCGGTACTTACTCAACATTTATTAGTGCCCTCAAAAAGGCGAACATAGAGCTCGATCGCAAGATCCTCTCTACCCTCGCACAGAAACACCCAGAAACATTTGCTCGCATCGTTGCAAAAGTAAAATAAAAAATCCCCGGAACAATCCGGGGATTTTTTAATGATAATTATTTCGTCAAAATCTCACCTGTACCTTCTGGAGTGATGAGTACTGTATGTTCAAAGTGTGCACTGCGTGAACCATCAGGAGTCTTGAGAGTGTAGCCGTCTTTGAGGAGGATCACTTCTTCGCTCCCGCGCGTGAGCATCGGCTCGATGGCAATCACCATACCTGGTTTGAGGACTGCACCCTTACCCTTCTTGCCGTAGTTGGGGATATACGGGTCTTCGTGGATATGTCGTCCGACGCCGTGCCCAGAGAGATCTCTGACGATGCCAAGCTTGTACGGACGAACGTAGCGCTCTATCGCATGTCCGATATCGCCCACAGTTGCGCCTGGCACAATCGCATCGATCCCTTCCAAAAGCGCCGTCTCGGTGACCGCAAGAAGCTCTTGATCCTTGTGGTCAATCTTGCCGACAGGGACAGTGATCGCATGATCGAGAAACACTCCGTCGTAGTTGATCCCAAGATCAAGTGCTATGATGTCGCCGTCTCTGAGTACATAGTCTCCTGGGATACCGTGTACCACTTCGTCGTTGACGGAGGTGATGAGCGCTGCTGGGTATGGTCGATCAGCACCTTCTGGTTTGTACCCGAGAAATGCAGGTCTGCACCCTGCCTGCTCGATAAGTACTCGCGCAAATTCGTCGAGGGATCTAGTGGTAACCCCAGGTTGCACTCGAGTTGCAACGGTGCGCAAAATATCTGCAAGGATTGGGCCTCCCTTTTTGAGCTTTGCTATTTCTTGTGGGGTTTTGATGATGATGTTCATGCAGTCAGTCCAAGTCGAGTACAGATATCGGTATGGATCTCATCGATCGATCGCTCACCGTTTACTTCGACAAAGTCTACAGCTTGCTCTGTGCGCAAGAGCTCAATCGCAGGGACCACATTGGTATGGAACCACTTGATACGCTCTTGACGATCGTCTCCCTCTGCATCATCGGGACGTCCGCGCCCGATGAGTCGTTCGTTGGCCCATGCGTCGCTCACGTTTAGGTAAATCACATGGAGTTGCCATCCGTAAAACGCTGCAGCAGAAAGAAGTACTGGAACCTCAGATGCAACGCGTGGCGTCCCGTCGATAAAGACAAATCGTTGCCCATCGTATCGCTGGATGAGCTCATGGCTCCACACGTGGATACCGATAAATGGTGGCGGGAGAAGCCCCTTGTCCATGAGCTCTCTGGTTGCTCGTGCAGTGTAGGAATCTGACTCGATAAAGGTGCGAAAGATTGCCCCTGTCTCAAGGTGAAGTGCGGGTTGGTCTGGATAGAGCATGCGAACCTTTTCTTCAAATAGGCCTGCCTGTGTCCCCTTGCCTGCGCCAGAGTTGCCGATAAATATGTATGCGTGTGTTTGCATACGAGTAGTATAGCCTAGTACTCGTGCATTGCCACTTGGGCACTGAGACGACGAACAAGGTCAATCACTACTGATACCACGATAAGGAGTGAAGTACCTCCGAGCGCAAATGCTGTAATACCTGTTGTTGCACGGACAATGAGTGGGAGCACAGCGACAACACCCAAAAAGAGTGAGCCAACAAGTGTGATGCGTGTCACAATAGTTGCGAGGTAGTTGTTGGTTGCTTCACCTGGACGGATGCCTGGTACAAATGCGCCGTTCTTTTGGAGGTTGTCTGCAATCTGTTTGGGATCAAATGTCACTGCAGTGTAGAAATATGTAAAGAATACAACAAGGATGAAGTATACGATTGAGTAGAGTGTTGTGTTTTGGAGGAAGCTCGTGATCCCCTGGCTGATTGATTGGAGTGTCTGTGAGCTTGCTGTTTGGAAAAGTCCAGCGAGAAACTGCGGGAACAAGAGGAGCGATGATGCAAAGATGATCGGCATGACACCTGCCTGTGTGAGACGAAGCGGGAGGTAGCTCTCGTTGCCTCCGAGTGCACGGATACCACGCACCTGACGTGCATAGGTCACATGCACTGGTCGCTCTGCTTCGTAGATATACACCACACCGACGATCACCAAAAGTCCGATCGCGATATAGAGGAGCACTACAGGGATCTGATCTGCGGTGAGTGTAAAGAAGAACTGGGAAATCTTGGGAGGGATCTGCGCAAGGATACCTGCCATGATGACAAGTGAGGTACCATTACCGATACCAAACTCATTCACAAGTTCTGCGAGCCACAAGAGAAGCATCGAACCTCCAACAATGATGACGATGTTTGAAACAAGCTGACTGCTCGAAAGACCAGCGATCGCACCCTGACTCTGGAGGTATTTGATAAATGAAAACGCTTGGAGTGCTGAGATCGGCACCGTGAGAAGTCTCGTGTACTGGTTAAAGGTGCGGCGCCCTGCTTCACCACTTTCTTGCATGAGTTCTTTGAGTGAAGGTATCATCATCGAAAGCACCTGCATGATGATAGAGGCAGTGATGTATCCTCCCACACCGAGCATCACGATAGAAAATGAAGAAAGGCCTCCACCTGAGAGTACGTTGAAGAGCCCGAGAAACTGATTGCTTGAAAGAAATGCGTTGAGTCGTGCAATATCGATACCTGGAACCGGGATCGTTGCAAGAAATCGAAAGACAAAAAAGATCGCAACCACAAAGAGTACTTTGTTGCGAAGCGATCGATCAGTAAAAATAGTTGCGAGTTTTTTGAAAAATGAGTTCATGATTATTTGACGCTTCCACCAGCTGCTTCAATCTTTGCTTGAGCGCTTGCGGTTACCTCACAATCATAACAGATCACTGCGTACGAAATCTCACCAGACCCGAGAATCTTGACCTTGGGAAGAGTACCTCCGGTACGTCGGATAAGTTTCTTGGCAAGAAGTGTTGCCGGAGTGATTGCTGCATCTTTGCTAAAGACTGCTGCGATCGCGCCGATGTTAACAGTTGTTGGAGCAACCTGGATACTCTTGTTTGAGTTTTTGCCGCGACCACGAAGCTTAGGGTACTTTTTGATCATGTCACGGATTGCTGGACGGATAGAGTGACCTGCACGAGCTTTCTGCCCTTTGGTACCACGACCTGCTGTTTTGCCGCGCTTACTGCCTCGTCCGACGAGTTTTGGCTTTTTATTTGCATGTGTTCGTTTGAGTTCCATAGTAATGTTATGCCTTTGTTACTTCTTCTGGTTTTGCTTCGACTGGTTTTGCGCCAAAGATGTGCTTGGTACTTACTACTGAGAGTGCTTTCATACATGCACGCGCAGTGTTGAGCTTGTTCTTGCTCCCTGAGATCACTTTACCAGAGATATCTTTGAGTCCTGCAAGCATTGCGATATCGCGAAGTGCTGCGCCAACTACAAGCCCCTTCCCTCCGTTTGGAAAGATCGTCACCCGTGATGCGTTGTACTTTGCAGCGACCTGGTGTGGGATAGAGTGCGTCTTGGTCATCTTGATCTTGATCGCGTTTTTCTTGGCATCCTTGAGCGCTTTTGCGATTGCAAGCGCAGTATCGTTACCCTTTCCGGTACCGACACCAACAACACCCTTTTTGTCTCCGATGATCATAGAAACAGCAAAAGACATGCGGCGTCCTCCAGCAACCACACGAGTCACACGGCGGATATCGAGGATCTTTTGATCAACGTCTTTGACGCGGTCAGCAAATGTCTTGCCATCACGTCGTGGTCGTCGCTCTGTTGATCGTGGTGATGAAGTTGTCGGTGTTGGTGTATTCATACGTATTAAAAGTTAAGTCCTCCTGCTCGTGCTGCATCTGCAAATGCCTTGATGCGCCCAGCGTATTTGAATCCGTTACGATCAAAGACAACTGCACTGATGCCTTTTGCACGTGCGTCTTTGGCAAGCGCGGTACCGGCAGCAACAGCAGCTTCAACCTTGGTTCCTTTTGCATCCTTGGTTGATGCAGCAAGGAGTGTTACCGCCTTGGTATCATCGATAAGCTGTGCGTAGAGAAAGTTGTTTGAGCGAAATACTGAAAGTCGTGGGCGCTCTGAAGTACCAGAAACCTTTGCTCGGATTTTCTTTTTGCTACTTTCTCTTTTTTGTTGTGGGGTAAGTCGTGACATATGCGTAGATTATTATGCGGTCTTCTTGCCGGCCTTGCGACGGATAACTTCGTCGTCATATCGGAAACCTTTACCTTTGTAGGGTTCTGGCTTTTTCAGTGCGCGAACCTTTGCGGCAAACGCACCAACGAGCTCTTTGTCGATACCAGTAAAGGTAATATTGTTCTTTTCTGCGGTAACGGTCAAGCCCTCTGGGATAGCAACAACAACTGGATGTGAGAAACCAAGCGCAAGGTGTAGCTCAGTCCCCTTCACTTCACTCTTGAACCCGACTCCTTCCAAGATGAGCTTCTTGGTATATGGCTTGTTGACGCCTGCAAGCATGTTTTTGACATGAGACGCGTAGGTACCCCAGATCGCTCGAGAAAATGGATCTTCAGCTTTTGGTGCAAACGTAACCATACCATCAGCGATAGTGATGATGACGTACTCAGGAAGCACTTTGGTAAGTGTACCAAGTGGACCCTTCACAGTGAGCACGCTATCAGCGTACTGAACATCAGTGTTTGCAGGGATTGAAAGTTGTTGTTTTCCGATTCTACTCATATACGTGTATTACCAAATCATAAAGAGGGCTTCTCCACCGACCATTTCCTTGCGTGCCTGCTTGTCACTCAAGATCCCCTTAGGAGTTGAGAGTACAAGTGTGCCATGACCATGCTTGACGCTGTGGATCTCGCGCACGCCGTAGTAGAGACGTCGTGATGGCTTTGAGATACGCTTCACATCGTGGATGCGTGGACCAGTCGCGGTGTACGTAAGTTCGAGCTCAAGTACAGGAACATTGTTCTTTTCGGTCTTTTTTGAGACTTCTGCAACATACCCACTATCTTTGAGACACATCGCGATTGCGTGCTTGAGCTTCGAAAACGGCACAACAACAGTCTTTTTTGAGACTTGTGCAGCGTTTTTCATCGATATGATCATGTTTGCGATTGGGTCGGTTGTCATAACTATACTCGTATTACCATGAACTCTTGCGAATACCTGGGATCATGCCATCGTTGGCAAGCTCTCGGAAACAGATACGACACAGGCCAAAGTCTCGCATGTACCCGTGACGACGACCGCAGCGGAAGCAGCGGTTCACAGCTCGAGTACTATATTTGGGCGTCTTTTGAGAACGCGCGATAACTGAAGTTTTTGCCATACTAAATGTTGTTTCTTTGGAATATCTCCTGGATTTTTCTCTAGACTTCCCCGAAGGGTTGTCCCAAAACTTGTCCAAAGAGAAACTCAGGGATTACCAAAGAGTGTCAGTATCCTAGCAAAGCCTTTTGAAAAAGTCAAACACCTCCCGGGTTGGGAGGTGTTGTGGGTAACTTTTATTTCTTGAACGGGATGCCGAGGTGGGTAAAGAATGCGAGCGCTTCATCGCGAGACTTGGCAGTAGAGACGATAGTGATCGCAAAGCCGAACACATCCTTGAGATCTTCGTCAGAGGTTTCTGGGAAGATGGTGTGCTCCTTGATGCCGAGGGTCATGTTACCGATGTTGTCGACTGCCTTGGGATCAATACCACGAAAGTCCTTGGTACGAGGAAGTGCGATGTTGATGAGCTTGTCGAGGAAGTGCTGCATACGAGCGCCGCGGAGTGTCACTGCGACACCAATCGGATCACCTTGGCGGACCTTGAAGCTTGCAACTGACTTTTTCGCAAGGCGAAGGGTTGGTTTCTGACCAGTGATACGAGTGAGACGGTCGATGATGACTTCGTTTTTGTTTCGATCACGCTTCATCCCTGAACCAGTACCACTTGAGATCACGATCTTGGTAAGTCGAGGCGCAGCAAGTGTCGAAGTGTAGCCAAACTGACTCAGTGCTTTTTGTGTATTGTCTTGTTTCTGCTTTGTGATTTCCATATGCTAACTCGTTATTTTGCAGCTTTCTTAGCTTTCTTTTCGACCAGCTTTACGTTTGAGTGATGCAGTGGTGCCTCACGCTCAACGATACTTCCCTTTTCGTTCTTGTTTTTTGCGCGAACGTGCACTTTGACTTTGTTGACGCCGTCAACAATCACGCGCTCACCAACAATCTTGGCGATAGTACCCTTTGCACCTTTGTGCTTACCTGCGATCACGATTACATTGTCTCCTTTTTTGATATGCATAAGCCTATAGCACCTCTGGTGCAAGTGATACGATTTTCTGATAGCCGAGCTCGCCGATCTCGCGAGGGATCGGACCAAAGATGCGACCTGCCTTTGGTTCCTGCTTACCCTTTTCGATGATCACGACTGCGTTGTCATCAAATCGGATATATGAGCCGTCCTTGCGACGAAATGCGTCTCGCTGTCTGACGACAACACCGTAAAGGACATCCTTTTTCTTAACTGCCTTGCGAGGTTCAGCGACTTTGACCGAAAGGACAACAACGTCTCCGATACGTGCGTAGCGCTTGCGTGAACCGCCAAGTACCTTAAAGACCTTGCCGATCTTGCCTCCTGCGTTATCTGTGATTTTTACGATTGATCCATCTTGTACCATATAGCAACTCTTATTTGATTACTACGAACCGCTTGTCTTTTGACAGTGGACGTGTCTCCTTGAGGCTCACCACATCGCCGACCTTGCTTGCGTTGTCTTCGTCGTGTGCCTTGAACTTCTTGGTGATCTTGTAATACTTTTTGTACTTTGGGTGCTGTACAAAACGCGAGACTGCAACCACAACGGTTTTGTCCATCTTGTCTGAGACAACAGTGCCTTTGAGTATTTTGTTTGTTTTGGTTTCTTGTTTCATAAAAATATACTCGGATTATACTCGCTCAACGATGCGGGTCTTGAGTGGGAGCTTTGTTCCCGCTTTGCGAAGCGCTTCGCGCGCAACATCTGCTGGGACACCATCTACTTCAAAGATGATGCGTCCTGGGAGGACCTCCATGCAGTATCCGTCAAGGTCACCCTTTCCTCCACCCATCGGCACTTCTGCAGGCTTTGAGGTGATCGGTCGGTCTGGGAACACACGGATCCACATACGACCAGTCTTGCCGAGGTGGCGTGATGCTGCCTTACGAGCAGCTTCGATCTGATTTGAAGTGATACGTGCGAGGGATTCGGTCTTGAGTGCGTGTGATCCAAAGGTAACAGTTGTCCCGCGAGTCTCTACGCGACCTTCCATCTTGGTTCGCTTCTTTTGCCATTTTCTAAATTTTACTTTTTTGGGAAACAACATACCTTAACTCTTCATCTTGTTATCCTGATCTTTCCCAAAGACTTGACCTTTGTAGATCCATACTTTGATACCGATCACACCGTATGCAAGGTTTGCACGCTCGCGTGC
This sequence comes from uncultured Candidatus Saccharibacteria bacterium, assembly GCA_964441495.1. Classification (GTDB taxonomy): domain Bacteria; phylum Patescibacteriota; class Minisyncoccia; order Phycocordibacterales; family UBA9973; genus UBA4124. The sequence continues at coordinate 9,524 of CAYTXV010000006.1, read as the reverse complement.
GTAGTCGATATCTGCACGGATTGTTTGAAGTGGGATTGATCCGCGTTTGAGTTCTTCACTTCGTGAGATCTCAGCTCCACCGAGACGTCCTCCGAGATAGAACTTGACTCCTTGTACGCCACGAACTGCCATCACCTTTTCGATGAGCTGCTTCATGACGCGGCGGTATGGGAGACGCTTCTCGAGACCCTCTGCGATCATGTATGCCACTATCTTGGCATCAGCATCAGGAGTTGGCACTTCGACGATCTCGAGTTTGATGTCGTCAGTGACAGTGAGCTTTGCGCGCTTGAGTGCTGTCTGGATGTCAGCTTTGAGTTTGGTAGCACCCTCACCAGAGCGGCCGATGATCATACCGGGACGAGAGGTGCGCAAGATGATACGGATCATCTTTTGACCACGCTCGATCTCGACACTTGAGACGTATGAGCCACGCAAACGCTTCTCGAGGTACTCGCGGATAGTGACGTCAACATGGAGGTTCTGCACATACTTTTTGTCCATTGCGAACCAGCGTGATTTCCAATCACGGAGTGTTACAAGGCGGTGTGCGTATGGATGGACAACTTTAGACATAATTATTTACTCGATTTCTTAGCTTTTTTGGGCGCTGCGGTCGCAAGCGTCACAGTCACGTGACTCAAACGCTTGTTGATAGGTGTTGCACGACCCATCGCACGTGGAAGTGAACGCTTCATGACGAGGCCTTTGTTTACTTCGACGTTCTTGACGACGAGTGCATCGACGTCTGCACCTGCAGTCGCTGCGTTTGCTGCAGCACTTTTGATGAGTTTCTGCATAGGGAGTGCTCCACGCTTGACCATGTATGCGAGCACAACGTCAGCTTCTTTGACGCTTTTGCCTTTGACGGCGTTTGCCACAAGGCGAACCTTGCGAGGAGATTGTCTGTAGTTGGTGAGTGTTGCTTTCATGGTTAATGGTTACATTATTTCCCTGACTAAATTGAGAGAGGATTATTTCTTCTTGTCAGCAGTAGTTGCTTTTGCTGCCTTTGCTGCTGAGATTTCTGCTTCTTTCTTCTTTTGATCGATTTCCTTCTGCATCTTACCGCCGTGTCGAGTAAACTTGCGGGTTGGAGAAAATTCGCCCAAACGGTGCCCCACCATGTCTTCGGTCACGAGGACTTCGACGTGCTGCTTGCCGTTGTGTACCCCAAAGGTAAACCCAACCATTTCTGGAGCGATCTGACTTGCGCGTGCCCATGTCTTGATAACCCCTGCTGAGAGTGGCTGCTTGCCCTCAATCTTTTTGAGGAGCTTTTCATCGATATATGGTCCTTTTGCAAGTGATCGTGTCATTTCTGATAGAAAAAAAGAAGCTCATGTACGAGCTGACACATAGTAGCAAATTATACAAAGAAGTCAACTAAGTGCGGAACAAAGACCAAAAGCCCTACTATAGCTGCCCCGATAACAGTAAGGAGTACCGCCCCTGCAGCGACGTCTTTGGTGTCCCGAGCGTACGGATGCTCGTCTGGACTCGTCAGGTCGATATCGATCTCAAGTGCTGTGTTGAAGCCTTCTGCAGCAAGCACTCCAGCGATAGAAAGGATGATGAGTCCCCACTCCAGGTGACTGATCTTGAGCCACCAACCGAGCGCGATCACCCCTACCCCCACAACGGCATGTACCCACGCATTGTGCTGCGTCCGGAAGATCACCCCGATACCGCGAAACGCATGACTAAAGCTCCGTACCCGCGCAACAATCGAAAAGCGCTTTTGTTCTGAAAGATGATTGTGCTTCATATTGTAGAAATTTTATACCTTTCAAAGATCGCATCCAAAAAGTCTGTACGAATGCCAGCAAACCCGCCCGTACTGATCACCGCACTTCCATATGTACCAGCTGTGTCAGTTGTCTCAAGCGTGAGCTTCCAAGTACTTGTGTTGCCGATATCTGTATACATCTTGATGCTTACACTGCCGTTTGAGGTGTTGGTGACGACACTCCGGATCCCAATCTGGGTGTTGAGCGGGAGGAGGTTGGGATTGGTATCGCGGTTGTATGTACCCGGGAAGACTTTGGTTGAAGCCATCGTGTAGTATGTACCGTTGTACTTTTTCTTGATAACTGCGTTGCCGTCAACACGGAGCCCTACGTAGTAGAGGTTGTCGCCGTTTTGATAACGGTTGAACAAAAAGAGTCCATTTGAGGCGTTGCGATTCACACTTGTACTTGAGTGTATCGCAGTGACTGTGTAGTAGACTTCTTGAGAGAAGTTTTGCCAGGTGTCTTTTTGTACGAGACGAAAGATATTTTGGGGATGAGTGCCGCTGTCTGTATCTTCAGGGTTCGAAGACGCATAGATGCCAAGCCATCGGTCGTCAGATGATAGGTCCCCTGTCACCGTGCGCGCTTGTTGGTTCGCAGTATACAGATACGCACCTGAGTTGACCCACCACCGCGCACTCTTTGAAAGTGAAGGACTGTTTGTTTCTTCTATAGTACCCGTTGTTGCAAAAGTATCTGTAAACGAAGTAAGTGGAGCGGGTGCTGGCGTGAGCGGCTGTTGGTTTCGCTTCCTCCCAGTACGTGCATCAGCCAAGAGATCTTCTGTGTTGAACACAGGATGCTTCAAAAAGGCTTCTTGTTCACCATCTCGAGTAGCAACCACATCTGTGCGATGTACCAAAAATGCATGATATCCCGCACCGAGTGCACCAAGAACAAGCGCTGTAAGCAATATATTTTTCATGTGTACAGTTTAGCTTGAAACAGTGAAGCGCTCAATCACTATATTTGCTGGAGCTGTGCCATCCCAAATCTTGATACCTGTTTGACCACGAGCAAATGGTGTTCTGATGTTGTTAAAAAGTTTGATTCCATTGACAGAACACGACACCTTACTTGTCGCATCGATATGTACTGCAAACGTGAGCTGCTTCTGCGCTGCGAGTGCTCCGTTATATACGGAGCGAGCGAGCTCTTTGACAGCACCGTTTTGGAACCGTTGAAGGTAGAAACTCGTCCCAGAGACACCGCAGATGACATAGTTTTTTGCATCTTGATACGCAGCGATAACACCTACTGATTGCGTCTGTCCGCGAGCAATAGTGGCGGTTGTTGTATATCCGGTCCAGTTCTGGAGACCCACAAGAAATGCTGCGATTTCGTTTGCTGCGTCAGCAACGAGCTCGACTCTTTCTGGGGTAATCGAGAGCGTCCCCTCTTGCTCACCTTCTGTCACAAGTGTGGTGGTGTCGATAGCAAGGTCATACTTTGGGGCACGCGGCGCAAACCGATCAAGGATACTCATGAGCGTCTGGGCGGACATATTCTTTACTTCGATACGTCTTACTGTGTATGGGTTTTCTCCACGGAAGTTATAGGGGGGTTCGACAACACGTGTCGTATCATCACTATCGTTTGCCTGCAGAAATGCAAGCTTAAAGTACTTTTTGACAAGGATATCATTGACTTTGCCTGCAGCTGGATAGTTTGAAAAGTCTGCACGCCCATAATCGTTGAGCGGGATAGCCCAGTACTCCGGCGCGATACCCACCCACTCAGTGAGATCAGCAATGTTGTTTTGGTAGTCAGTTTCAATGCGTTGCTTAAACTCATCATCTGTCTCAAGACGACCCTCAGCTACAAGGTATTTTTTGGAAGAAAGAAATCGCCCACGCACATCACTCGTATCTGCACTCGTTACGATGTGGTCGTGCGACTGCCGACCATGCGCCTCGATCTCCCACCTCCCCGTATCCTGGACCGTTTTGAGCTCTTCGCGAGTAAGATAAAAGTTATTGCGTGCATGCTCTGGTCCTGTGGCAACAAACAGTACTGCGGTGAAACCGAGCTTCTGCAGTACATCGTCTGTCGGATAAAAGCTGTCTTTGCGCCCATCATCAAACGTGATAATGATTGGTTTAGGCGGGAGCGTAAACGAACCTTGGAGAAACTGATAGAACTGATCGATAGTAATCGTCTCATATCCGTTTCGCTTGAGTGCCTCCATCTGCGCAACAAAGTTTTTTTGTGTTGTATTTTCAGTATCTGTTTTTGCAGTGATGCCATGGTAGAGCAATACCGGAACCGCCTGCGCAGGGCGAAGTGCTGTTGTATCTACCTCAGATACAACAGGAACTTTGGGGTTGTACGTATAGTAACGAGCAATTTGCCGTGTATTGATAAACGAGATGAATCCAGCTGCATGCTTAGAGAAAAGCGTATACGTACCAAACGCGGCCGCTGCAATAGCAAAGGTGATGATAAACGGAGCTGCTTTTGAAAAAAGTGATGAGTATTTCATATAAGTATTATCGGGTACCCCACCGGGTATCTGTCAAACGGATAATCGCAAGTGGCATCTGCCACACAAGTACGACTGAATAAAAGATCGAAAACGGTACTGCATAAAACCAGTACTTGTTACCCGAAAGCAGGTACTCGTACAGTCCAAATACCAAACTCATCAGTGATACGCTCGCAAGAAAAAGCATTGCCATAAACAAGTTGCCATGGATAACGTTTGTCAAAAGTCCTGCTCCAACGATGAACGGACTCACGATTGGGATGATGAGGTTGATATAAAACGACGCCGCAGCAAATGGATGCTTGCGCCACATAAACAGTGCTGCACCACATGCACCTTCACGGATCCATGACTTTTTCCAGCGAAGTTGTTGTTTGAAGAATTTGCTATATGTATCAGGAACAATCGTTGTTGCAACCGCGCCTCGACAGTACGTAACTTTCCACCCTGCTTTGAGTACAAAGTTTGTCAAACTACGATCATCTCCAAAGGTACTCTTGGTCCCAAACACAGTACGCGCGAGCCACGCAGGAGCAATCGCTCGTGCAACATCTGTTCGATATGCAGAGAAACATCCTGGGCAACACGTCACGGTTCCAAACACACTCTCAGCAACCTTGAACACGTCAAATGAGATACCGTATCGAGCGGCCTGCATTTTGGTGAGCATGTTTGTATTGTGATTCTCTACCTTGGTGTTGCCAGAAATCGCACCGATCTTGGGGTTTTTGATGAAGTGTTCAGCAAGCTTCTTGACTGCATCAGGAGCAACAAAGCTATCTGAGTCTACAAAGACAATTATTTCCCCGTTGGCGCGGTCGATACCGTACGCCATCGCTTCACGCTTCCCTTTGTTCTTTTCAAATGAAATCACATCAAACTTGATAGCAGAAGTCTCAAAATCTTGTTGTGCACGCTTCATCTGTAGAAGCGTCTCGTCAGTTGAACCATCATCAACAACGATGCATTCCATTCTGCTTGGATAGTCTGATTGTACACAAGTTTTGATCGTCTCATAGATCGCATCTTCTTCGTTTTTTGCAGCGATCACAAAAGTTACGGTTGGGTATCGCTCATCTTCAAATCGATGTGTATGACCATCTCGATAAAAAAACGTCACAATCGGTCGAGACACAAGAAAAAGTGTCGTTATACTTGTGTACAGCGCGACCCACCAAAGGTGCTCAACAGAAAATATCTGCATGAGTTTATAAAAGATAACCGCCTCAAAAAGTATAAAAAATAAAACACCTGCCAAAATCTTGAAGTATCGTTTGCGTGATGCAGGTATCGCTCGCTTGGAATAGGTATGTGTTGCGTGCTGGAAACGGACAGTGCCGGATTGTGATGGCATATATGAGTGTATTGTCTGTAGGCGCTATTTTGTCACAAATCAAGAAAAAAGCAACCCTCTCTTACAAACACACACCCGAGAGGGTGTGTGTTTGTAAATTTTATTTCTTCCCAACCTTGCGTCGTGAGATGACGTCGTTGTTTGAGTATTTCTTGGGAGTACGAGTCTTGCGACCTCCAGTAACCTTACCCCAGAGCGTCTTGGGACGACGTGTACCGCGACCCTGGACACCTTCACCTCCACCGTATGGGTGGTCGACTGGGTTCATGGCTGTACCACGGACAGTAGGGCGGATACCCTTCCATCGTGAGCGTCCTGCTTTACCATAGCGAACGAGTTTGTTCTCATCGTTTGAAACAGTACCGATAGTTGCCCAGCACGTGTCTTGGACACGACGGATCTCAGTTGATGGCATCTTGAGCTGTGTGTAGCCATCGTTTTGCGCGACAACTTGTGCAAATGATCCAGCTGAGCGAACCATCTTGGCACCAGCACCTGGTTTGAACTCGATGTTGTATACAAAGGTACCGGCAGGGATCGCTGCAAGTGGAAGGCGATTACCGACTTCAACAGGTGCAGTCTCTGAGACGACAAAGGTGCTGCCGACTTTCATCTCCTTGGGGAGGACGACGTAGCGCTTTTCACCATCACGATAGATCGCAAGGCCGATAAATGCAGTTCGGTTTGGATCGTACTCGATCGAGTCGATGCGTGCAGGGATGTTGTGCTTGTTGTACAAAAAGTCCACTTCACGGTAGAGGCGTTTGTTACCTCCTCCTTTGTGACGAGTAGTGATACGTCCCATGTTGTTGCGTCCAACATGGCGCTTGCGACCCTTGGTGAGTGATTTCTCAGGAGTAGCACGAGTAAGGAGCTTGCGATAGTCAATCGTGAGCGTTTGTCGTTGTCCTGGTGATGTAGGTTTGCGTGATTTCATATAGGATGGTTATTACATGATGTCGATAGTTACCCCTTTTGGCAAGATAACATATGCTTTCTTGGTTCTCTTGGCAACACCAAGGACACCTCGTCGCCAAAAGGTCTTTGGCTTTTCGTTGATGATGTTGACCTTGAGCGGCTTCTTGCCGTATCGGTCTGCAAATGCTTTTGCGATTTCGCTTTTGGTAACACCAACAGCAACAGCAAATGTGTATGCATTCATCCCTGCGAGCTTTGCAGCCTTTTCGGTGATGCGTGGAGTGCCGAGCGCGAGTGGGTTTGCACGAGTCGCCTTTGGAGTAGTATCTGATTGTGTCTTTTTGGTAGCCATATGTGTGTATTATTTCATCTTTGCCTCAAGGGACGCGATAGTTGCACCTGGATCGACCATGATGAGGTGTCGGTACTTCATCACTGTAGCCGGGTTGAGGTCTGCAGTTGCGATCACGGTGACACCAGCGAGGTTTGCGAAGCTCTTGGCAACAGTCGTCTCAACTGTAGGGACTACGAGGAGTGCGTTTGTCGCCTTGTCAGAGTTCATCCCTGCAAATCCTTCGATGCTTGAGAGAGAGTTCATAACTGCTTGAGCATCTTTGGTTTTGATCGCAGAGAGGTTGAGCGCATCGACAAAGAGCGTGTTGCCAAGTGCATACTTGCGTGAGAGGACAGTAAAGAGTGCCTTGATACGAGTCTTTTTGTTGATCTTCTTGGCATAGTCTTTGTCAGAGCGAGGACCGTGTGTGATACCTCCACCAACCCAGATCGGACTACGGGTTGATCCGTGACGAGCCTGACCGGTTCCCTTTTGTTTCCATGGCTTCTTGCCTCCACCAGAAACCTCAGAGCGGTCCTTGGTGTGCGCAGTACCTGCACGCTTGTTTGCCATCATACTCGTGACGACTTCGTGTACGAGGTCAGCGTTCCACTTGAGTCCAAACACCTTTTCTGGAAGTGTTACAGAACTTGTCTTGGTACCCTTTTGTGAGTACACAACAACATCGAGTGAAGGGGTAGCCTTTTTAGTTTTGTTTGTTGATTCAGCCATATATTAACTCTTTGATACGATCGTTACGAGTGATCCGCGTCGACCTGGCACTGCACCACTGACGTAGAGGACACCTGCGTCTGCATCAACTGCAACCACCTTGAGCCCACGAACAGTGACAGTGTCACCACCAGTGCGTCCTGCCATGCGCATACCCTTGACCACGCGACCTCCAGCACGTCCTGGACCACCTCCGATAGAACCTGGTTCACGCTCTGAGTGCTTCTGACCGTGTGAGCGAGGTCCACCATGGAACCCGTGTCGCTTGACCACACCTTGGAAGCCTTTTGATTTGGATGTACCAGTGACGATGATCTCGTCTCCTGCAGCAAATGTATCGATCGCAACTGCGTCCCCTGCAGCAACAGCAACCTCTTGACCGTCAGTACCTGACTGCGCAGGCAGGCGGAACTCTTTGACGACCTTGTATGCCTTGCCACCGAGCGAGCCGATCTCTGCCTTGGTCCGGCGAGACTCCTTCTGCTCACCAGCAGCAACCTGAACCGCATTGTAGCCGTCAGTTGCAACTGTCTTTACCTTTGTAACTGTGTTGGGAGCGACCTCGATAGCAGTCACAGGATACACAACGCCTTTTTCATCAAAGCGCTGAGTCATATTGAGTTTTGTTCCGATGATGAATTTCATGTTCTTGCCTGCCCCACTGGCAGGTATTGGACCATTTAACTGATATGTAATTGGTCCCAGGATTATACACAGGATCAGAAATTGTGCAAGTTTATCTAATAAATACTTTACAAATTATTCTAGTATGCTATTATATGATCAATAAGGTCCTACTAAATAATCATATGTCCGCTCAATCGAGTGGTACTGCCGCTAAGAATACGTAAGTCCTGGCGCAAGCTATAGGTTAAAACTTGGTCGCGGTACGTGGAGAATTTTTGTAAGATCTTTCAGCACCTCCAAAAGGGGCTTTTTTATACGAGAAGTAAGAAAGCAAAAGCTCCCTAAAACAGGGAGCTGGTTTAATCCACATCAGAACCGTTCTTCGATTGGAAAATACAAAGTCCGTTACATGAACTCAGGTCTTTGGTGCAAGTACAAGGCAGTTCTCCTTTAACAATATCGGGATCATACCGATCGCAGACAATGGTATCGAGCACATCTCCTTTTTTGATAGTTCGTGCGGGAACTACAGTAAACTTCTGAGGATTTACATGGTGATCAGTGCATTGCTTACCGCAATGCTTACATGGTATAGCGTTTGGCATAGACATTACGTTTTTAGTGATACTACTTGATAGATACAAAATGTCAAAAACAAAAACTCCCCGTTCGGGGAGTTTTTGTGAATCTGTATTTTATTACATCATCTTGACGTCGATATCGACTCCAGATGGCATTGAGAGGTTTGTAAGCGCCTCAATGACTTTGGGAGACGGGTTCTCGATGTCGATCAATCGCTTGTGTACTCGCATCTCAAACTGCTCTCGAGCATTTTTGTAGATGAAAGGCGAACGATTGACCGTGTACTTCTTGATCTCAGTTGGAAGCGGGATCGGGCCTCGGACCACTGCGTCGTGACGCACTGCGGTGTCCACGATCTGCTTGACTGATGCATCGAGAATCTTGTTTTCATAGGCTCGCACACGGATACGGAGCATGCTCTGTATCTCGGCGCCAGCTTTTGATTTCTTGGTAGGTGTTTTTGTTGCCATAAATGAACTCGGTATGTTTCGGGGTGATGACGGTGGGTTCTAGTGTTTCTACCGGCATGCCCTACCTCGATACCTTACTGATTGATTTACGCAATAATCTTGGTTACGACACCTGCACCGACGGTACGACCACCTTCACGGATAGCAAAGCGCATTTGCTCTTCCATCGCAACTGGAACAACGAGCTTAACAGTGATTTTGACAGTGTCTCCTGGCATCACAAGTTCTG
>CAYTXV010000005.1:0-59123 GCA_964441495.1 uncultured Candidatus Saccharibacteria bacterium | reverse complement strand
ACAAGCAACCGTACAAAAAGCGCTCGATGAACACATCAAAGACCTTTCGGTAAACCTCGACTCTGTTGCGCCAAACGTTGCGCTCACTGCAACAGCAAACCTCGAAGATACCCTTAACGAAAGCAAGGTACTCATCGAAAACGCTACAACCGATACTGCAGCAAAAGAAGGTGCGCTCCAGGCACTCAACGGTACACTCCAAAAAGTTGCTGACCAGGAAGTAAAGATCATCTCAAAAGAGATCGATGCGATCGCTTCAAGCGTCGATGCAACTACAACAACCCCTGATACAACCCTCATCACCCCTTCTCCTGTTGGTACTCCTGTCGGGCCATAAACCGCTCGAGGAGTATCGACAAACCGATAACAAATAACGCGATCACACCAAAGATAATCACTTTGGTGTGTTTTCGTATCGGAGTATCTGTGCGAGGTATCGGCGCTTCGTATTCAGGAACAACGGTATCATCTAGTACAACTGGCAAGGTTGTTGTCTGTGCCACCATAGCCGGCGCTGTTGTTGCAACGACAGTGCCGGACGGATCTACCAACGATGCGCTCGTTGCATACGACACACCAAATCCTCCAAGCGGTATCGTGATCGTCGCGCGCTCTGCGAGTACTGTCATGTCAGGGATCGTGATGTTGTATCCCACACCACGAAGCATCCACCCTGATATATCAACCGCAGTAGAAGCAGTGTTTTTGAGTTCGACGGCTCGACTATCTTTGAGCGAAAGTGCAATCGTTGGCGCAACGACACTCACTTTTTGTGAACCAACGAGTGTAATCTCTGATTTGGCTGGATCGCGGTAACGAAACGATATCGTGTACGTGCCAGGGTACCGATATGTATGCATGAGTGGGGCATATGTGCGCTGTGTATAGATAGTCCCCTCACCCATGTTCCAAGTGAAATCCCCTTCAGTAAGCGTATAGTTGTACTCAAACACTGGACGAGCTTTGTACTCATATGGGACACCGACGTAGATCGGTTTAGGTATCGTAAACTCGATGTGCGGTTTGTTGGGAGATGTTGGAGGGATCGGGTATGGATCTTTTTCTTCGTCTTTTTGTGCTACATCAGTTTCGTTCGAAGACATACCACTACCGTCTGTAGCTGCTTTGGGTGTCGGATCAGCAGTTATCCAACTACTTCCGTCCCACTGCATCGTTTGTTTTGTACTTGCATCCCCTGCAGGCCATCCCGATGCATAGCTGAGCGTTTGTACCGCCGTACCACTTGCATCTTTGAGTACAAGATCTTCACCGGTGTTTGCAAACCCGCTCGCACCAAATGGACCTGACTCATCATCGATACCTGGAACAGCATCAGGGGCAGATGCGGTCGTTCGCTCAACGAGGAGGTACTCTCCTCCACCGATTGATTTGGTCATGGTAAATATAACCGAGCCATCACCCTGGACAAGTTTCCATCCTGCAAGGTTTACTGACTCGGCTGCATCATTGTAGAGTTCAAACCATTCTGAGTACTGACTTGCACTCGTTCCCATCCATGCGATTTCAGTAATCTGCACATCAGCATACACACGTGATGCGCTCAGCAGCACCGCAACAACTACCCCGAACCATTGTTTCATTGCTCCAATACTTTTTGCAGATCTTCGGGAAGAATTTCTGCAGTATTCGGAGACACTTGCTTATGTGTAATATCACTACCAGAAACTCCTGTACCAGTAGCAACCGGTGGTGCCTCAGTAGAGGTAGTGGATGGTTTAGAGGTGTCTTTGATAGCTTGCTGAAGTGCTGCACGCAAGAGATCTTTGTTTTTTTCTGTAGGACCTCGCTCTGCGTGCTTGACCGGAAGTACTGTCTCACGAAGAGGTTTCTCTCCGACAAATGGCGCCTCTTTGTTTGGAGGTTCTTGTACGCGCACGTCTGTTGTTGGGCTCCCATCGATCGCATCAAGGAGTGATTTGAGTTCTGGGGAGGTTTTGACGGTAACCTCATGTGTATGTACAACACTTTCTTTGTCAGTGACAGCTATCTGCTCAGATTGAGTATTCGCAAATGGTCGAGCGAGCGGTTTGGTAAATGACTTTGCAAACGGCTTGTGTGTCTCGATATCACCAGACTTTTCACGAGGAGTAAATGGCTTTTTGACAAATCCTTGCGCAGGAGCAGTTGCAGTTGTACGAGGTGTGTCTGCAAATGTGATTTTCTTTTTGTTTTTTGCTTGCTCATCAAGCGCCTTGAGTTCATCAGCACCATCTGCGTACCACTCGCGGATATTTTTCTCCACATCTTCTTTGGGTGCGGCATATGCCTTGCGAGACCATTCAATCGCATCGTTTCTAAAGGTTATCGTAGGTCGTTGAAGCGGCGGCAGCGTCCGTGCAGAGAACGGCTGCGAACCGATATCGTTGATCATGAGCGTGAGATAGATCTCTGCCATACCAAGGTTGATGATATCGTTGGCACTAAACTGTGGCGCAAATACCTTTTCCAAAAGCTCTGCATCGAGCGGACCCACCCGAAATGATATCGTTGTACCGACGTTACCAAACACTGCGTCCCGGACTTTGTCTTCCATCTGTGCGACGTACTGGTGTGCGATGATGAGCGCAAGTCGGTACTTGCGTGCCTCTGCGAGGATATCTGCAAACGTTTCGTTTGCAAACGACTGGAACTCGTCGACATAGAAATAAAAGTTTGCAAGTCCTCCCATGCGACTCGAAGAAACTTCTGCGCGACTCATTGCACCAAGATAAATCTTGGTGATAATCATTGAACCAAGAAGTGACGTGTTCTGCTCACCGATGCGACCCTTGGAAAGGTTGATGATGAGGATCTTTTGCTCATCCATCACTTTGCGGATATCAAACGTACTCTTGGGTTGCCCGATGATGTTACGTACAAGCGGATTGGCAGTAAACTGACCGATTTTGTTTTGGATTGCAGCACCGGCTTCTTGCATATAGCGCTCGCCGTACTTTGCAAACTCGTCAGTCCAGAAAGATTTGACTGAAGGATCAGTGAGGTTCTCCACAACTTTGTTGCGGTACACCTTGTCTGAGAGCATGCGGTTGACTCCAAGGAGTGTCGCATCGGGGTACTCGAGGAGCGCAAGGAGGATGTTGTTGAGGATGTACTCCATACGCGCACTCCACGCATCTACCCAGATCTTTTTGAACGACGACATGAGTCCACTTGCAACCAAGTGGCGTTTGTCATGCCCGACGTCTTCGAGCACATTGAACGAGATCGGGTTGTCGGTATCAAACGGAGCAAAGTATACGACGTCTTTGATGCGCTCTTGCGGGATATACTCAAGCATCTTTTCAGCGAAGCTTCCGTGTGGGTCGAGAACCGCAACACCCTCACCGTGCGCTATGTCTTGGATCGCCATGTTTTCAAGAAGAGTGGATTTACCAACACCGCTTTTACCGATCACGTACATATGACGAGTACGATCACGACTCTTGATGCCAAACTTTACACGCTGACCACGAGCGTCAGTTTCTGCAAAGTACGTGATGTGTTCAGGATCATACGGAACCATAGATAGTTATAGTATAGCAAATCCCACCACGGATGTGGTGGGATTTGCACACATTATTTTGCTACCTTCTTTGGTTTTTTGGTTTCTTTTTTGCGTGAATTATTTCCTTTTGCCATGTCGTTAGTATAAATCGATTATTCGTTTGTCTCAAGTACCATCATCATCCGCGCAATCCGTAACTCGTCAAACGTATATCTACCCTTGTATAGTTCATGGATTGGTGCAAGCTTGGATGTATCTGCTGTTTGAAATGCTCGCTTGATCTCGCGATACCCTTTACGAATCTTGTCTGTGATGAGATACGCGATGTCTTCGTAGGCAAGTCGCCCTTGTGCAATTAGCTTTTCGATATGCGTATAAACTGTTGCTTGTGTCAGTTTACGCTCTCTGGCAATAACTGCAATCGGTTTTGCTTGGAGAACAAGCATGAGCGTGTGTTCAAGTGTATCTAGTTTGACTTGCTTTTTTGCCTTGGTCACCACACCACCTGAAGCAAGGATGAATCGCTCATGCATCGATCGAAGCTCGTCTTTGGGGATGTCGCCAAATGAAACCTCTGCTATATCTGACTGTTGTACAAAGGCACTATCTTGGGCGCGAATCTGTGGGTGCACCTCAACTGCTCGCCTGTTGATACCGAGGAGTTTGAGTCCCTCGAGTGAACGAACTCGAGAGAGTGCAACATACCCTTGCCCGTACTCAAACACTTCTCTGAGGTCCATCACCGCAGCATCGAGACTCATCCCTTGACTCTTGTGGATAGTGATCGCCCATGCAAGTCGCAGTGGTATCTGCGTAATAGACGCTTTTTGTTTACCGTCCTCTTCGAGCACCCAGTCAACCGCTTCGATGGTGATCCGCTGTCCATCCCTGGTTTCAATGATCGGATACTTGGTCCCGGCTTCAAATCCGAGTACTGTCCCAAGCGTGCCGTTGACATAGCCTTTTTGTGGATTGTTTTTGGTACACATGACAATCGCACCCTCTTTGAGCACGAGTACTTCTGGAGAAAGGCAACCCTTTTTGAGTCCAGCGACAAGTGACTCTCTTCCCTTGCTTGTCATCGTGTATGTTTGCGGGACACCGTCGAGCCTCGCAAGTTCACGATTGTTGATCTCGTCAACATCAACATTGTGTGGGAACAAACGCGTGATCGTGAGTGACTCGTTAGTATCAGAAGAAATAAAACACTTGGCGAGATGGTCATGATGCGCTTCATCATATGTATCTGTGCGAATAGCTCCAAGTACCGAGAGAAACCGTTCATCTTGTTGACGATGCTGCTCAGTGAGATAACAGACAACTGGACGCATCGCACGCCACGCCTGTGATGTAAATGCAAATCTACCCTCGTCACCAGAACGCGCAACAGGTGGAAGCTGGAAAAAGTCACCAACAAGTACAACCTGTATCCCACCAAACGGTTCCGTGGAACCACGAATCGTTTGACATACCACATCGACCATATCAAGTGTCGTTGCATCGATCATCGAAACCTCATCGATGATCAGTGTCGTTGTACGCCTAATGCGTTTGACAAGATATTCTGTCGTTGCGAGCTGCTCGAGATCGTACGGAGAAAGAAACCGACGGATCCCTATCCCGCTCCACGAGTGGATGGTCTGTCCATGGATATGTGTCGCGGCGATACCAGTAGAGGCAGTGATGGCAGGCTCGATCCCGTGCTCACGGAGGTACGCCACATATGCATTGACGGTATGTGTCTTGCCAGCACCTGGCTCTCCAGTGAGAAAGACGTGCGCGCCTGTTTTGAGGATGTCGAGTGCCTGAGCTTGTCTCATGTTGCTGTAGTGTACTATACCGAGCTCAAGAAAAGATAAAGCACCCATTTATGGGTGCTTATGGGTAGTTATTTACTCAAAGTACAGGACCATATAAGCCCTATAAAAAGGAGGAGGAAAATGAGTAGTTTGTTTATCACTTCATTTCCAAAAATTTTGTATCGTAAAAATACGGTTATTACTTTAAACTCCATAAGAGGTTATTTTTTAGCATTATACCATACAATATAAAATATAAAACACCCCCAGGCAGGAGGTGTTTTATATAAAGAGTACTACCCAATCGAAACCAAAAGGATAAGTGCTCCAATGAGCGCGAGGTTTTTGGTAAAGTGAATCTGCTCACCCATACGAGCTTGTGGATCCTTTTCTTTCCAAAATGCGTGCATCATGATTGTTGTTGGGATCAAAAACACTACGAGCAAGCACATGCCAAGGATTGCATAGCGATTGATAACAATCGAGAGACCTCCGAGTGCAAGCATGATGCCGCCGATGACAACTGCTGCGCGTGCAGCTGGTACGCCTTTCATCTTGGCATACCCAGTCATACCAGCAAGTCCTTTGAAGTGTCCGATACCGCTATAAAGAAAGTATCCGCCCAAAAGAATTCGTCCAATCAAAAATAAAATCTGCATAAGAAATACCGTTTAACTTCTAACAGGTGAAGTATAGCACCTTTGTGATACTTATTCACATGCTCTCGCGTTTGCAGTGTTTAACATACCTTGCTATACTAAATGTCTATCAGAATAGTGTCATGAGCCTATTGGAAGATAGCTCGTAAGTGATTCTGATGAAGGTTCTGATAACGCTAATAGCGATAGACAAGGTATAACGATACAAATCCCCTCTTTACGAGGGGATTTGTATTTGTAGATATTTTTACAGAGACAATCGCTTGAGCGTCGCAACTTTGCCGATGAGATGCGCAATCTCAAATGGATCAGGCGACTTTTCTTTGCCACTGAGCGCAACACGTACTGGCCAGAGCACGTTTCCCTTGCCTACCTCTACTGCATACGGCATGATTGCAGCTTTTATTGTCTCAATATTCCATTCATTCACTCCTTCGAGCAGCTCTGCTACGCGCGCGATATGAGCCTTTGCGTTTTGGAGCGTGTCTTGTTTCCAGACAAGCAGTGATTCATCTACTACTGGATCCTCAAAGAGGTATCTACTCTCTTGAAAAAAGGTGGCAACATCTGCAAACTTCACAATGCGTTCGCGCAGCATACTCTCTACTTGTACAAGCATATCTTGCGTTCCCCATGACGGAAGGAATAGTGTTGCATGTGTGATGAACTCTTCTGATGAAAGCATTTTGATGTACTCACGGTTGAACCAGTCAAGTTTTTCTTGGTTAAACACAGCACCCGCCTTTTGTACTCGATCAAAATCAAATACCTGCTCAAGCTCTGTCCGAGTAAAGAGCTCTTGCTCAGTCCCTGGGTTCCATCCGCACAAGCAGATAGCGTTGAGGAGTGCTTCTGGGAGATATCCCTGCGCCAGGTATTCGATTACCGGCACCGCGCCTTTGCGCTTACTCATCTTTGTTTTGTCGGGAGCAAGCACAAGTGGCAGATGTGCGTACTGCGGGACCGCAAACCCAAGTGCTTCGTGGATGAGTATCTGCCGCGGTGTATTTGCGATGTGTTCCTCTGCACGGATCACATGGGTCACACCTTCATCATGATCATCAATCACAACTGCAAGGTGAAAGAGTGGTTCACTCAGGTTCTTGGCGATCACAAAGTCTCCAAGATCTGTCGTATCTGTCGAGATCGGTCCACGGATGAGATCGGTAAACGTGACTACTTTGTTTGGGTTTTTAAATCTGATGATGTCTTTGATCACACCTGAACCATCTTTTGCTTCCTCGCGAGAGACATATGCGCTGCCATCAGCAATCATCTTTTGGAGTAGCTCCTTGTGACGTTCGACATGCTCTGATTGGACATACTTTTCATCGTATGCGATTCCGATCTTTTCAAACACGCGAAGGATTTCTTGGGTGTACTCTTCTTTGGATCGCTCTTTGTCAGTGTCTTCGATGCGCAAGATAAATTTACCACCATGCTTCTTGGCAAAGAGGTATGAGAAAAACGCCGTACGATAACTACCCGCATGCATGTGCCCTGTCGGACTTGGCGCAAAGCGAGTGACGACTGTGTGAGCTGTATTCATGGCTGTATCCTAGCAAAAATAGACGCTGTTGACAAAGGATGTTTTTACGATAGGATGATGAAAAAATGTATTGAAATGAATGGAAATATTTTACTTACGTTTGCAGTAATTATTATTGGTGGATTATTTGTGGGATATATGTCTCATCGTGGAGGTTTCAAGGCACTTTTTGACTTCTCAGAAGGATCGTCAAAACGATATGCTGGGGGTGTAAAACCAGATATTATTATTTCTACAATTATCGCCTCGGCTTTTTTTGTAGGAGCTGCGTGTATAAATAACCACATAAAACCGATTAATTTTTTTATATACATAAGTACTACCTCAATACTTGGATATATGATCGGTTATATTATTGCAAAAAAACAAAAACACTATGAACCATAAATATACTTTGTGGTTCTTTTTTATTTCTTTCTACCTCGACTCCACTCATACAGCACCACCGACGCAGCAACAGAGGCATTGAGTGATTCACATGTTGGTTGCATCGGTATCGTGAGCGGTACATCACAGAGCTCACGTGTCTTTTCTCGGATCCCTGTAGATTCGTTACCGACAACAAACAGCGTCGGCGTATCAAACACTGTCTTGTTGAGCGGCGCTGTCCCATCCATGACGAGACCGTAGACCCACATACCCTTTTCTTTGAGGGTGCGAATCGTTTGGTTGACGTTGCCGATGCGCACGATCGGTATACGAAACGCCATACCAGCCGATGTCTTGATAACAGTGCCTGTGACTGGTGACTGATTGTGCTCTGGCATCAGGACCGCGCTTGCACCAAATGCCGCTGCAGAACGGATGATTGCCCCTACATTGTGTGGATCATGAAGCTCGTCGAGGAGTACAAAGCACGGCTGTGTACCCATATCTGTCTTTTCTAGTACCTCATCAAGTGGTGTGTATAGTTTCTCTGGACTGATGACAGCTATGACGCCTTGGTGGACCGCATCTCCTCCAACCTTTTTGTCAGCATCACCGCCTTTCATTGCACTTGGTGTGATGCCAGCTTTTTTGAGCAGATCTTTGATTTCGCTATCACTTGATGCGTTGGTATCAAGAAACACCTTTGCCACGACCCCTGGGCGCGCAAGGAGCGCCTCACGAAGTGCGTGCTTGCCATAGAGATATATTTTTTCTTCTTTCATAAAATAAATAATTAAAAATTATGTAGTAACGCACGGGTTTTGGGACCGAATATACCACTTACTGGCGAGATATTATATGTTTTTTGCAATCGAACAATGGCGGTTCTTGTTGCTGAACCAAAATAAGTTGTTTCTTTACCAAGAGATCCGGGACCACTAGTTGCTACTATAAAACCGTGTGTGTTGAGGTATTGTTGTAATCTTTTGACATCAGGATGGTTCATACCTATCCGCAGGTTTGTTAAAAAATTATTGTTCGTAACTATATGTTTTGGACATTTTGCTCCCGTAACTGGGCTAAAGTTCGTGGTTGGTGTACAGGCACGAGTATCTGTCGAAACTGCGCGGCGTACCGTAGAGATTGAACCGTACACAGTAGATGATGCTTGTTCTGGTTCAGAATTTTCAGGTTCTGGTTCTGGTGTAGGGTTTGCTACTACAAAAGAAACAGTTGTATCTTCTGTTGTGACATTACCAACAGCGTCTACACAACGAATATAGTATGTATAGGTGGTACCGTTCGTAAAACCAGTCACTGGAGCAGTATGTGCAAGTCCATTTATTGTACTAAATGTTTCTGTCATAGAAGAGTATGCGGTACCTGCTACGGTAGCATATTTACAAGTACTTGATTCGTCTGTTGTAACTGAAAGTGATGTACCTGTGGTCCCCGCAGCAAGTGCGACAGACGAATCAGCGACTGATACTATAGGTGCACGATTATCAACCGTCACCGTAATTGTGGTTGCTGTAGTAGTGTTTGCTGCAGCGTCTCGAGCTACTGCAGTAATGGTATGAGTACCGTTTGTCGCAACTGTCGTATCCCACACTATCGAATACGGTGCTGTAGTATCTTCAGATCCAAGGTTTGCACCATCGAGTTTAAACTGTACTCCCACAACACCACTATTGTCTGAGGCATTTGCAGAAACGGTGACTGAAGCACCACTCACAGTTGCGCCATCAGTTGGGGCGGTGATCGAAACGGTTGGGGCGGTGATGTCTGGATCATAAAGTGTTGTTGCGTAATCAACAAACGGCTCTGCTGGGATTGTATACGCACTCGCATCGGTAGGCATTGCTCCACTGTATCCTGTTATACCAGAGGCAAGCGTAACAGTAATAGTACCAGTTGCCGCAGATGCAAGTGTAAGTTTTAGTTGTGATGAGTTAAGTCGTGTAACTGTAGATACACTAACAGGGGTTCCATTATCTTTGACAGTGAACACTTCTGGACCCACGGCAGTATTTGCAAGACCAGATGTATCAGTAAAAGTAAGCGTAAGTTCTGTTTTTGCAGTATTGTATGTTGCACCACTGATACGTGGGCCGCGTCCATCATCCGTCCCACTATAAAACCCCGCCTTGAGAGCCGCCCACCATCGAGCAGCAAAAACTGCAAGATCTGCATCACTCTTGAAGTGCAGATTATCCCCACTCTCATCAGCAAGATTTACGTCTACAACATTTGGCCCTGGAATTATATTTGCATTTGTGTTCCACCCAGAGATTTGTGCAAGACGAATATTGTCGAGCTGTGTAGCGGTATATGAAGCGTTACCTATCATACCAACTACTGTTTTTACACCGAAGTCACTGTTGATATTGTTGGCAAGCGCATTGAGATATGAAAGGTAGGTTGCAGTACTCATTGAATTGCTTGCGTCGGTTTCTCCTTGGAAATAAAGCACTGCTTTTATACCACCGGTAACTTCGTTGATGCGTCGATACATTGACCCGTACAATGTCGATGCTAATAATCCCTGATCCCATTGAGTAATCGATGTTCCCCCTTTTGGTGCGGGTATAAATGCAACAGGTACACCCTGATCATTGAGTATATATGTGGCAAGAAGTGGCCATACAGAACCTCCGGCTCCTGTATCACTACTTACAGAATCAACCTGTCCAGAGTTTGAGTCAACAGGATCGGTAAGGTTTTTCCATACATCATCATTACCAAACAACCCTGCCTTGAGTGTCGGATGTGAATAAGATTGATTATTTGTCCCCTTACCACTTGCATTACTTTGTCCAGCTATAACATATACATCGCCGACACCAACATATGAAATACTCGCTGAGGTACCTGTACTATTTACAAATCTAACAGTAAGCGTCCCCTGACCCCCCGTCTGATTAGAAAGCGTGCCTGAAAATGAACCCCCTGTTGGATTTGATTCAATTGTTGTATACGCACCTCCATTCCAACTCGCCTCTATAGCAGTTGGAGTACCTGTATATGTACCAACAATAGTGATATTGGCCTGATTTGAACCATTACGCTGAAATACTTCGTATGCACTCGGAGTAGTAACAGCGATATTGTTGACCGGCGTACCCGTGTTAAACGTTCCGTCACGAGAAGTGGATTCATTGCTTAACTCATCAGCACTCTTGACCGCAAAGTGATAGACCGTATTGGTTGTCAATCCGGACAAAGTAACTGAATGTGAAGTTGTCAGTGTTGTATCAAGGACGGTAGTTGATCCATATGCCGAGGTTGTACCATACACCACTTGAGATGTGGAAAGTTCATCAGTAGTCCACGTGATTGTTGCCCCAGTAGTTTCTGTCCCAGAGACTACTATATTTGATATGATGGGTGGATCTTGATGTTCGATATCTTCCTGAGTAATATTATCAATGTATGTAAATCGACCACCGTTACTACTACCACTAAAACCTGATGCGTACTGGACTCCTCCGGTAGTATACGAGTTGTCTGAAGTACTTGTGATTAGTGTAAAATCAACTCCGTTGTTTGAATAATACAACTTGAGTTCTGTATCATACACAATTGCCTTAAACCATCGATTTGTAGCACTTGTCAGACTGACTGAGGTTAGTTGTGTTGAAGCAGAAGCTCCATTTTTATATATTCGAACAGTATTGGGAGTACTTGTACCTTCGTGATCAACCCGAAATATATACCCTTGCTGCATACCCGCAATCGATGAAGTAGTACCGCTTTGTGCCCTCAAAACAAATCCGTAACGCCCTGTGTTGTTTGAATACATATCTTTCCATGTAACAGAATAATTACTTGCTGAGGAAAAATTGTTAAAAGTAAGTACAGGAGTCGAAGTAGTCGAAGTCGAACGCATTGCGTTACTATTGTTTGATGTCGCGTCATTTGAGACAGTAAAAGTTCCTGCGGTAACCGTAACCCCTGACGGTGTTTGCCCTACGGTATCTGTTTCAAAATCATATGTATATGCATGAGCTTTTGAAATAGAGATTAAAACCAAAGCACAAATAAATCCCGCAAAAAAATATAGTTTCTTTTTCTTCAAGAAAATCATTGCTTTTGATTATAGCATATACGCTTGTGTTATATAGCTTGTGCGCCGGGCAGGATTTGAACCTGCGTAGCCCGAAGGCGTCAGATTTACAGTCTGATGTAATTGACCACTCTACCACCGACGCGTGCCTCCCTCAGGGGAGGTAAGTCGAGAGCTATGAAGTCGAAACTTCTTGCTGTCGACGTGATAAAGAACTGCTTCGTTTCTTTTTATTGTGCTGGACACTGACAAGGACGTTGTCACCATCCATTGAAACGGTTACCCGATCACCTTCATCGACGGATCGAGCGATGATGCGGGTTGCAATCGGATTCAGGATTTTGGTCTGAATCAAACGATTGAGGGGGCGTGCCCCGTAGTGGGGATTATACCCGACACGAGCCAGATATGAAAGCACGTCGTCCGTGATCGATACGGTGATCCCTTTGTCCGCAAGTCGGGCAAGGACAGCATCGGTACGGAGCTTGACGATGTCTTTGATCGCCGCCTGAGAGAGGATATCAAAGACTATCGTTTCGTCAATACGGTTCAAGAACTCTGGTCGGAAGTAATCCTTGAGTGCGTCTTCGACTTTTTCTTTCATCTGGAGGTACTCGCCTTCCTCAGTCTGCGCATGGAAGCCGATTGTTTCCATCTTTTGGATGAACTGACTACCAATGTTACTTGTCATGATGATGACCGTGTTTTTGAAGTTAACGAGACGCCCCTTGGCATCGCGCAGGTGTCCTTCGTCGAGCACCTGCAGGAGCACATTGAACACTTCAGGGTGCGCCTTTTCTACTTCATCAAAGAGCACAACGGCATACGGTCGATGTCTGACTGCTTCAGTAAGGTGTCCAGACTCTTCATGACCGACATAGCCTGGTGGCGAACCGATGAGCTTGGAGACACTGTGACGCTCCATGTACTCACTCATGTCCACACGGACAAGTGCCTTGTCATCGTTGAACATAAACTCTGCGAGCGCCTTGGTGAGCTCAGTCTTACCCACACCAGTTGGTCCAAGGAAGAGGAATGATCCGATTGGACGATTAGGATCTCCGATCCCTGCACGATTGCGACGGATGACATGTGCGATCTTTTCGATTGCCTCATCTTGTCCGACGACACGCTTGTGAAGCTCTGCCTCCATGTTGACGAGCTTCTCACGTTCTTCTTCGAGCATCTTGGCAAGTGGTACACCAGTCCAGCGTGCGACAACTTGTGCGATGTCTTCTGCGGTGATTTCTTCTTTGAGGACACGGCGAGTCTTTTGAAGTTTCTTGAGTTTTGCGGTTTTTGCTTCGAGATCTTTTTGTAGCATCGGGATGTGTCCGTAGCGGATCTCTGCCGCACGACCAAGGTCTGCTCGTGCTTCAGCGTTTTCTGCTTCGAGCCTGAGCGTTTCGAGATCCTTTTTGATTTTGCCGATGTCTTGGAGCGTACTCTTTTCATGCTTCCACTTCATCTCAAGCTCTTTGGTGCGCTCGCTTACGTTTGCGATTTCGGCTTCGATATCGCGGATACGATCTTTGGCAACCTTTGCACCAGTATCAGCTTCGATGTCTTTGCGCAGTGCTTCACGCTCGATCTCAAGTCGCATGATCTTGCGATGCGCCTCTTCGAGGATAGTAGGCTTGTTCTCAAGCGTCATGCGTAGTGCAGACGACGCTTCATCAAGGAGATCTATCGCCTTGTCAGGGAGAAATCGGTTGGTGATGTAGCGCGTCGAGAGCTCAACTGCACAGACGAGCGCATCGTCAGTGATGTGCACACCGTGATAGAGCTCGTACTTTTCTTTGAGACCGCGCAAGATTGCGATCGCGTCTTCTGGAGAAGGTTCTTCGACATAGACTGGCTGGAACCGTCGCGCGAGCGCTGGATCCTTTTCTATATACTTTTGGTATTCCTTGAGCGTGGTTGCACCGATAGCACGAAGCTCACCACGCGCAAGTGCTGGCTTGAGCATGTTTGCAGCATCCATTGTTCCTTCTGCACTTCCCGCCCCAACGAGTGTGTGGATCTCGTCGATGAACAGCACGATTTTTCCTTCAGCGCGCTCAACTTCTTTGAGGATGTTTTTGAGACGTTCTTCAAACTCACCACGGTACTTGGTCCCCGCAAGGAGCGCGCCGAGATCAAGTGAGACGATTTCCTTGTCTTTAAGTGACTCTGCGACATCTCCTCGCGCGATACGGTTTGCGAGCCCTTCGACGACTGCAGTCTTGCCCGTGCCTGGCTCACCGAGGAGGATCGGGTTGTTCTTGGTACGACGAGAGAGGATCTGCATGATGCGCATGATCTCGGTGTCGCGCCCGATGACCGGATCGAGTTTGTCTTCACGCGCAAGCGCGGTAAGGTTGCGTGTGTATTTGGTGATCATGCGGAGCTTTTTGCCTTCTTTGGTATCGACTCCTTTATTGGTGCGATATTCACCCACTGCACCCACGAGTGCACTGCGATCGATCTTGAACCGTCCGAGCAAATCACTTGCCTGGTTGTTGACATCAAACAGTGCGATGAACAAATGCTCTGTTGAAACGAAGTTATCTTTCATCTCAGCAGCAACCTTGAGCGACTGTTCTATCGTTTGTGCGAGATCTGCGGTGAGGAACATCTGGTACGAAGGCGCAACTGTAGTTGCACCGTCAGCACTCTCGATCGCTTCGAGTACCGAATCAGTCATGAGGATAGTGTCGACGTCGAGTCGCTCGAGGAGTGTGATGATATTTGATTCTTCTTGGACCAAAAGAGCCGCAAGGAGGTGAAGTGTCGAAACAGAGTTTTGCCCTCGTTCGATGGCAAGCTCGTGTGCACGTTTGATCACCTCTTTGGCCTTGGTCGTAAATTGATTCAGTGGAGGCATCATTTTTGAATATATAAAATTCGAGTTATTACAAACAGGAACAGCAGACAGGCAGTCGCAACAGGAAATACCGTAGTTCTGAATGCATACACTATAGCACAAAAGTCAAGGGATTTCTAGGTGTATTGTTTGACAAGTACATCCCAGCAAGTAATGTATCTACAAAAACAATATGGAAGAAAAAACTTATGTACCAAATAGGCTTCTTGTATACCTGAGCCTTATCGAGGGCGCAAATCAGCAACGGTGTATTGACTTGTTGACTGCACACGCACAGCGCTTCACTGAAGCTCCTGGATCAAAAACAAAACACCAAGCATGGCCAGGTGGATACGTTGACCATCTCATAGAAACGATGTGGTTTGCTCAAAAACTGTATGACTTGATGATAAAAGAACGTACGCTGCCGTTTACCTTGTCCGATGCGATTCTTGTTTTATTTCTTCATGACAAAGAGAAACCGTTCAAGTATGTTGCAAGTGAGCACGTACTAGGTACAGACGAAAAAAAGTGGAAGTTTCTCATGAAGATCGTAAACGATTACCAAATCGAGCTTACGAGTCAACACCTCAATGCTTTGCGTTATGTGCACGGTGAAGGAGATGATTACGATCCCGACAACAGAATCATGAATGAACTTGCGCAGTTTGTTCATATGTGCGACGGAGCAAGTGCCAGGATCTGGTATGACTATCCCAAAAAATGATTCTTAAATAAGTCACTGAAAGGTGGCTTATTTTTTATACTTCCCCACCACCTTTTGAAGCGCTTTGACTGCGCGATCGATGTCACCTTTCTTGGTCATCCTCCCAAACGAAAACCGTACTGCTCCCCAGCCTTTGCCATACAACTTCTCAACAATCGCAGACTCATTGCTGTCCTCATTTTTGCAAGCCGACTTTGCAGATACTGCGATACCACGGGCATCAAGTTCGATCACGAGGAGCTCTGAATCAAAGTCTTTGATCGCAACATGGGTGATATGTGGAGTGCGCTCTTGATCCTCTGCCGTGATACGTACATCTGGTAGTAGTGCTTTGAGTGTACTTTCAAAATAGTTTTGTAGCTGTGCGATACGCGCGGTTTCTACCTCTCGCATCTGCACTGCATATGCGAGTGCGTGCGCGAAGCTGTGCGCAAGTTCGATTGACTCGGTGCCAGGACGTAACCCTTCCTCTTGTCCGCCGCCATACATGATCGGCACAAGTGTGATGCTTCTCTTTTTATAGAGCACGCCGACACCTTTGTGTGTGTAGAGCTTGGTTGCGCCGAGCGTCATCATGTCGACACCGAGCTGCGGGACACTGAGCCCAAAGTGTACTGGTGCCTGTGTTGCGTCAGTGTGAAAGACAATCTTCATCTGAGGGTACTGTTTGCGCAAGAACCGTACACGCTTTGCGATTGATTTGATCGGTTGCACGGTACCGATCTCGTTGTTCACATACATGATAGAGACTATCGCAACCAGACAATCCTCTGGCACTATGATGTGCGATGGATCAATCACGCCATCAGTACTAGGGATAGTGATCGTATTGATACCGGCAGTACGAGAAGCAACTTCTGCCACAGCAGCATGCTCAAGGTCGCTTGTGATAAGTGTGATACGTGCAGGATCAACACCTTCTTCTATCGCGCTATATATAGAACCGAGTAGCGCGAGGTTGTCGCTCTCTGTCGCACCACTGACAAAGAGTATTTCATCCGGATGTGCGCCGATAGTGCGCGCCACGTGCGTGCGAGCACGTTCAAGCACCGATCTCGCTGCCACACCTTCACGATGAAGCGCGTGCGGGTTAGCGCCAGGTACTACTGGGTCGATACGCGCACACGATCGCATCATCCGCTGATCGATCGGTGTTGCTGATGCATAGTCGAGGTATGTGCGACGGCGCTTGAAAAACATAAAAAATTCAGTATAATGTGGTCTTATGACAGGCAGTATACCACCAAGCATCGCCATAGCGCTCATCATATTGTTTATACTGGTGGTTGCACTTTTCATAGTCGTACGTAACCTTCGACAAACACTACGCTCGTTCATGGCTGGCAAAGATGGAGCATCACTTGAGTCCACACTTGCCTGGCTGACGCACAAGGCAGCTGCAACAGACGAAACACTCGAGGCACACAAAGAAGGACTTGAGCACATCGACGCACGAGTCAAACGAAGTATCCGCGGATACTCACTCGTGCGCTACGACGCATACGAGAGTGCTGGTGGAGAGCAGAGCTTCGCTTCAGGTCTCCTCGACGAGCACGGTGACGGGTATATCCTCTCGGTCATCACGCATCGCAACCATGTCGGCGTCTACGCCAAGAAAATAAATCGTGGCATCCCCGAAGTAAGTCTCACTACCGAAGAAACTACTGCATTATCCGAAGCAAAAAAATCATTGAGTTAACACCATGTCTTCATCACTTCCCGCTTCCCCAATCGTTGCCGTCATGGGTCACATCGACCACGGCAAATCTACACTGCTTGACTACATCCGCAAATCAAATGTGGTTGCAGGAGAAGCAGGTGGTATCACCCAGCACCTCTCTGCATACGAGATCACCATCCCGTATCAGGGCGCAAACCGCCACATCACCTTTGTCGACACACCAGGGCACGCAGCGTTCACTGGGATGCGTGAGCGAGGTGCGCGTGTCGCAGATATCGCGATCCTTGTCGTCTCTGCCGAAGACGGTGTCAAAGCACAAACTATCGAAGCACTCCAGACCATCCGTGACGCACAAATCCCCTTCATCGTTGCAATCAACAAGATAGATCGCCCGGAAGCAAACATCGAGCGCACCAAGCAAATGCTCGCCGAGCATGAAGTACTCGTTGAAGGATATGGTGGGACCATCCCGTGGGTTGCTATCTCTGCAAAGGTAGGAACGGGTGTTCCTGAGCTTCTCGATACGATCCTCCTTGTCGCAGATCTCGAAGAAATGACTGCGGATCCCAAAGCACCAGTATCAGGTATCGTTATCGAAAGCGCGCTTGATCCCAAGCGCGGTATCGCCGCAACGATCGTCATCAAAGCGGGGACGCTTCGCCGCGGCCAGTTTGTCGTTGCTGGCAAAGCCATCACCACCACACGCATCATGGAAAACTTCCTCGGAGTAGCTATCCCTGAAGCTGGTCCAGGTACACCCGTCAAACTCATCGGATTTGATCAGGCGCCTGATGTCGGCGCAACCATCACTGTCTTTGACAAGAAGCGCGACGCAGAAGACTACGTCGAAGAACTCTCTGCGCCAACAACTGTTGAGATCAAAGCCGTGAGTGCTGATCACAAAGTCGTCCCAATCATCATCAAGACTGATGTATACGGTACTGCAGAAGCAATCGAGCGTGAGATCGCAAAGCTTGGAGTCGAAGGACTGCACATCAAGATCATCCAAAAAGGTATCGGCGCAATCAGTGAAGGCGATATCCGCATGGCACAATCTGACAAAGAAACGATCATCCTCGGGTTCAATGTAGCGCTCGACGCACGTGCGCGCGAGACCAACCAGACGGTTGGCGCGCTTGTACAAACCTTTGACATCATCTACAAACTCACCGAATGGCTCACCGAAGAGCTCGAGCGTCGCCGCCCTCGCGTCGAAACACGCGAGGTGATCGGTACGATGAAAGTGCTCAAAACATTTTCAAGTACCAAAGACAAACACGTCATCGGTGCTCGTGTCATGGGTGGCATCATCACGACCGGTGCTCGTGTGAGCGTGATCCGTCGAGACTTCCCCCTTGCTGAAGCACGTATCGTTGAGATACAGCAAGCAAAGCAAAAGGTCAAAGAAATCGCTGATGGTGAGTGCGGACTCCAAGTTGAATGCAAGCACGATATCGCTCCAGGTGATGTACTCGAAGCATACGTCATGAAAACTATCTAACTATATATGGAACGATCAGAGAAAATCCAAGAAGCAATCCGAGAATCAGCCGCACGGTTCATCGAACGCGAAAGCAACAAAACAGCGCTCATCACAATCACGCGCGTCGAGCTCTTTGAACGAGGACGTCGCGCAACTCTGTACATCAGTGTCATGCCAGCAGACGGCGAAGCGTCTGCACTCAACTTCTTGAAGCGCAAACGCCCAGAGCTCCGCGATGCGATCAAGGCATCGCTCAACATCCGCACTATCCCATTTATCGATGTCGAGATTGACACTGGGCTCAAAGCACTCCACACTATAGAAACCTTGCTCAAGGAATAAGACCCGATGGCCAAGTGGTAAGGCGGAGATCTGCAAAATCTCTATGCGCGAGTTCGATTCTCGCTCGGGTCTCCACAACACTATATTGCCCAGGTGATGGAATGGTAGACATAGGGGACTTAAAATCCCCAGGTAGCAATACCGTGTGGGTTCGAGTCCCACCCTGGGCACAGACACCTTGATAGACGCTCGTATATACGTTATGATGCTTTGGCCAGGCGCGAACTGCTGGAGTGGCGGAATTGGTATACGCGCTGGTCTTAGGAACCAGTGCCGCAAGGCTTAAGGGTTCGAGTCCCTTCTCCAGCACACAATCAGACGCCTCTATAGCTCAGTTGGTAGAGCAGCTCCCTCTTAAGGAGACGGTCGCAGGTTCGAGCCCTGCTAGGGGCACCACAAGTACATAAACACCCTTTTCTCTACAAAAACCCTTATGCTGTAAGGGTTTTTGTATTGCCCAAGGTACTTGACAAATCTGATTGTATTTGCTATAATGTACTTAGAAATCATTGATATGGATGTGAGAGTTGAATGTATCAGTTATCCCGCACTGCCCTGTTGGACGGCTGATACATTCAAATTTCATAACTTAAAAAATAACAAATCATGAAAAAGTTCTTTTCAATCGCAATCGTTTTGATTTTCATATCCAGTACACTGATATCCTGCTCCAAGCAGCAAGTCTTGGACACAATCAGGAATAACCCGGGTAACCTGGCGGCACCACAGCAAACGATACTGCCACAGCTCGTACAGTATAACCAGGACCTTACACAGGCACTGGTTGTCATGCCTAACGGGCAACAAACATGGGTCAGAACACTGATCCAGCCCTTGTTCCAAAACGGGGTGCGTGTCTCTGCCGGCCAAAATGGTACCGGCATCATGGTAAACACACCATGCCGGCCTAACCAGGTAAGCTATGACCCTGTTACAGGGCAACCGATAGCTGAAGGGTTTACTTTCAACCAAGGAATGAGTGCCTCTCATGGCACTGTGTATGTTGTTCGCGCTGAATGGGTTTGGGTAGGGACATGGCAACTCAAGGCCTCTCTAGACATTGAGCCTATAACAGGGCAATGGTCCCCGGCCTTAAACCCTGCAACATGGACCACTATTCAGTGGTTTCCGGGTTGGTTTTATCGAGCCACAGTACTGGCAGGCCCCGGACAACCGATAATCCGGTTATAGTTGTAAAAACAAAACGAAAACCTTACACCACCTCTGTGAAGAGGTGGTTTTTTATTTGACAAAATAAGTATTTTTTGTTATAATAATAAAAATATTTAAACAACATTCTTTCACAAATAAAACACACATTATGGCAGAAGTTATCTTTGCTGTTCTCTTTTTTTTCTGGATCTACAAATGTATTGTAGTGAGAGAAGAGGGTAAGCATAAAAACGTTATAACACTAGGTCGTTTTTCTCGTACGATTAGTGGAACAGCTGATCGCATATACGACAAAACGACCAAGCGACTTATCCCTGCTACAGAACCAAATCATGCAACACTCGGTTGGATATGGTTTGGATTTCAGTGGATAAGTTATTACCGATTCCCATGGAAAGAACCTAAAAAAAGCAGTGATGTCACCGCTGGAGACAAAAACATCATATCAGGTGACCCTGAAAAAGATGTTGAGGTTTCTTATTATCGCTATGAAAAAACAAATCATCATCGCGATCAGCACGATTACCGGTTCGATGTGTTTAGTATCGAAACTGGTGAAAAAAAGAAAAAGAAAACCGAAGAAAAAAACCCTGAAAACGTTACGGTTGACTTGTTTCTTCAAGGTACTGTAAAAATGGACTCGCCGTACGAAGCAGAGTTTCGCAACTCTGCATACTGGCATCCGAGCGTTGAAGCAACTATAAAGTCTGCTGTCAGCGAAATAGTTTCGACTCTAACCTATGCCGACTTACCCAAAATTCGCGGTGAGAAACTTGAAACCTACCTGGTAAAAAACACTGAGCCTCAAAATCCTACTCGAATTGTTGGACAAAACCAGCAACCTGAATTCTTTTTTAAAGATTCTAATAGTAGAAGAAAAGCAAAGGTTACTTTCCTGGAAAGGATCAACTACGAAATTCTCATTGTTAAACGTCTTGGCGTGTTTCTGATAAACATACCACTTCTCGACTATCAAATAAGCGAGGAGTCAATCGAGTATGTTAAAGCACTCACCGAGAGAGCTGTATCAGAAGTCAGATTGGAAACATCGCAAAACAAGGGTACTGCGCTAAAAGCAGAAATGAGACCTCGTATTGAAGGAGCTATTGAGCTGATCAATGCGGATAGAGATGCAACTATAGCAAAGAAAAAAGTGCGGGATGTAACGATTATCGAACGGTCAAAAAACATGCAAAACCTAAGAGTGCTTGTAGAAAGTAACAGCGGGCAGAACATGTCTCCCTCAATCGATGTTGCGAATCTTGTTCAGACTGCTGTTGGTCTTGACCTTGCCCATGAAATCAACCAAGGTAAAAATTCCGAAAAAAAAGGAGGTAGCAAATGAAAATCTTATTAGTTTTGATTTTTCTTGGTTGCTTAATAGCAATCGACAAAGACAAGAAAGGTGTCGCTAAAAAAACATTTTTAAGTATTTTTAGTAAAACACCAGTGTGGGTACGCTATGCAGTCGGAGTAGTACTTGTTGTTATGTTTGTGTATGTTTTTAAATTGGTACAAAGTTCATCCCATGATGAAGCGCCGACTCAAACAACACCTTCATACGTAACAACAGCATCGTACACCCCTCCACCTCCCCAGCCAGTACCGACTGTTTCTATCCCTGAAGGACTACGTATCTCCTATGGAGAACAAGTGTTTGAGCAGGGTAAATGGTATCGGTTCTCTTTTGCCGACACGGTATATTTTGAGCCAACGAGACTCGATGAACGTATCGAAATAGAGATACAAGGTACCAAAGCTCACTGGAAACAATGGGCAGTACGCAAGTCTGCTACCAGGGTAGATGGTGAATACTACGACTTCATCGGCAAAGCCGATGTTGGTGAGTATGCGGTTCGTCTGCTCACACCGAGCACGATCATCGACTTCACCAACAAGTCAAGCAACAAGTAGTATGTTTAGTACGTTCTTTCCAAAACGCAAAAGCCGCACAACGAGTGCGGCTTTTTTTATTGCGGAAATTTGAGGTCTTGGATAGGTGGCGGAGTAAACGTTTGTTGATCCTTGGTGAAGGTTGCACCCTGGATACCAAATGTGCGCGTGAGAAATGTGATGATCCCAAACACACCGAGCATGATGACAAACCCGACGACACCCCAGAGCATGTGCTCTCTCCCCTTTTTGCGCTTGTCTTCGTTTGCAGCACCACGGATGTACTCCATGACACCAAAAAGGAATACAACAAGTGCGATGATGAACGCAAACTCAATCGCGGGGTTGATAACCTTTGCGTTTATCTTGAACACAAGAGTATCTACAGAGTCAGCATATGCGATCCAAGACATAGATGGTTATCGCACAGGGATACCACAGTTACCAGTTGTATCAACAACGGTTCCTGGAGGACAGGTGAGATCTGGAGTTACTGCATTTCGCGTACCAAAGATAGTACCTGCGATCTGGATGATACCCCATACTGACACTGCGATAAAGAGTCCGAGGAGGCCAGACATCATAGTCTTGCGCTTGTCTTTGAGTTTGCCTGGATCTTTCTCCATGACATATCGAAGCACACTGATAAGGAACCATACAGTCATGAGCACCATGATGATGGTGATCGATTGCGACAACCATCCGATTGCTTTTGTAAGCCAGGTGTCAACGTATCCTGTGTTTGGTGTACCACTCGTTACGGTCCACTGTGCAAGCGCTACAGCAGGAGCCATGAGTGCCGTACCGAGCGATGCGAGAACTGATTTTTTCATAAATAAATTATTTGTATAACTATTACCATTAATAAGGTATGTCGTAAGTATAGCACTACTTGGTAGGAGGAGTACAACCGTTTTGGGTCAAGCACTCGGTCTGGAGAAGTGGGACAGCGCTATCGAGTCCCAACGTGGTACCGAGTATCCTAACGATACCCCACAGACTCGTCATCACAAAGAGCCCGATGAGTCCGCCGAGGATAAACTTGCGCCCCTCTTCTCGTTTGGTCGAATCATTTGCCATGATGAACTTCATCACTCCCCAGAGGAAGAACATAAGCGCAAGTGCAAAGATGAGTGGAATGATCGCAACCACAATAATGCATTTGATCCAGATCAAAAAGTCGAGCAATGAAACGATCTTGAGATTGCTACACTGAGATAGCTCAGAAGAGCCTGACTGTGGGGTACTACTTGCAGCTGGTGGTTGTGGACTATTGGCGTTGAGCGCACCTGTTGGAAGCGCTCCTCCTCCAGGAGTACCGGCTGGCATACTCGGAGCATCATCAATAGGTACTTGCATATCTATAGGTGTACCGTTGATCGTTGGCACAGGGTCAAATTGTACTGTAGTGGGAGTACTTTGTGTCGAAACAGGGATTGTCGTCTGTTCACCGACGAGGATTGGACCATCCCCCTCTTTGATCATTTCTGCATGTATGGTTGGCGCTATCAAAAAGAGGAGTGCGAGCGCAATGGTTATAGATAGTTTGTTCATGTTAGTTGATGATTGAGTTGATAGTGCCGATAACCGCATTGGTGATCGTCCATGCGCCTAGGATGAGGAGTGTCCCGATGATCGTATACCAAAACATCTTTTTTGCTTTGGTGATTTCGGTAGGGTTACCTTGCGCAAGGATAAACTTGAGTCCTGACCAAATAAAGAATATCACAATAAATGGAATCGCGATCTTGATAAGGACGTCCAAGAAAAACTTGATTGCATCTGAAATGTTATTTACTTTGAGGGGGTTTTTGAGTTTGACTTCAAACAGTCCTCCTGCCTGGATGCCTGCTGTCGTTGCGACAGAACCAGATCCGGTCGTCGTCATAGGGATACCACTATCTTGTCCTGGAGATGGACTACCTGTGTTGCCACTCCCTGGAGATGGACTACCTGTGTTAGTACCAGTACCAACAGGAGTGGTACTGGTTTGTGCAAGAGTTGTGAACTCCATCGGCGCACTGTACTGTCTGTTATCTGGTCCATTTGCAATCACAATGACAAGGTATCGTGTAGCTGGTGCAAGCCCAGTCACAATACACTGCACTGTTTCTGCAGATGCAAACGTACTGCTCGTACAGTAGGAGACCTGTGTCTGCGCACTTGCTGTTTGTCCGACATATTTACGAAGCTGGAATTCTCCTAGTGTCGAAAACGGCAGGAGTGATTGTGCGTTTATCTTTGCACTTGTTGCAGTCTTGTCCTGGATACTGATACGAAACGGGAGATTTGGAGTAGTTGGTGTTTGTGTGGGGGTAGTAGTTCCGCCCTTGGTAGTAAAGGTACACCCTTTGATATCTTCGACAAATAAGCCTGCTCTGTCGTATACGACTGCTTTGTATGTTTTGCCAGGATCAAGGTATCGGTATGTATACACACTTGTATCAGCTGTTTGATCGATTGATTCAAACGGGGCTATCGTACCGTCCATTGTCGAGTTTGCAGCATCGACTATCTTGACGTATTGTGTCGCAAAGATACCAGGTTGCGTCGTGCGAACTGTGAGTGTGGCAGTTGTTTCGGTTGTTGTTGCAGTACAACTGAAGTGGTTTGCAAGCGCGCGCTGCGGAGACAACACCACAAGAAGTATTGTAAGCACAGAGATGAGATATGGTTTCATACTCACAGTAGTATAGCGTTACTCTCCCAAGAATTCTACCCCACTTTGTTTAAATTCTTCATTCAGAAGCGTCGTCATGATCGTGCGTACGATGAGCCATGAACAGAGCATGAGGATGATACCTTTTGTGATGTTCCAGAGTATCTTGCGTAGGTTTGCGATCTTGGCAGGATTGCCTTCGGCAGTGATGTATTTGACCCCTGCATAGATGAGGATGATGATAAATAACGGTATCAGGATAACCTTGAAAAAGAAACTAATGATGTTGTTAAGGAGTCGAAACACATCTCCAAAGGTGCACTTGTCTGTACATGGGATAACACTTGCTGGAGTACCATCAGAGTTGTACGCGAGATCATCACCTTTTTCTACTTTTACCGACGTTGCAAAACAGCTCGGATCTGGCTCCATACCGACAACACCGTACCGATCTGCTTTGCGATCACCTGCACCGATACCGTATCCGTAATTCTTGCCGTCACCGACCTGATTGTCGATACCATCGTTACACTGATCTGGACTTGTAGATGCTGATTGTACAGGAGTTGTTGGAGTGATTGCAGGAGTATTGACAGGAGGGGTTTGAGTAGGTTGTGTTTGCTGCTGAGCTGGTGGCGGATCAACACATACACCATTTACCAAAATCTTGGGCGCTCTACAGATCACTGTTCCCTGCGCTGTCCGCATAGTTATCTTTTTGATAACTTGTGTTGCATTATAAAAGCCTCCTCCTTCTTGAAACTCAACACTGTATGCTGTAT
Organism: uncultured Candidatus Saccharibacteria bacterium; assembly: GCA_964441495.1. Classification (GTDB taxonomy): domain Bacteria; phylum Patescibacteriota; class Minisyncoccia; order Phycocordibacterales; family UBA9973; genus UBA4124. Next base: position 33,591 of record CAYTXV010000005.1, on the reverse strand, counting down.
TTGGATTGAGATTGATAATGGTTACAGATTTGGATGCACCACCTACGACCACACCTATATCCACACTATTTTCTTCTCTGCCAGAGGTTGTATTGATCGCATAAAGCCTACCGGTTAACGTACTCTTGTATGTACCATCTGGATTTACTCCTACAGGTCCATTGTTTTTGATGCTGACAGATACAGAGTTGCCGGTGACTCCGCTTGCGGTAAGGGTGAGGTCTGCAGCAGAGACAGTCGTCGTCCACAAAGCAGTAAGTATGAGACACAGTGTAGTGAAATATTTCATAGTTATCGAATGAGTGATTGTAGTTTCTTGACTGTTTCAAATATCGCAATGTCTGGATCATACCTGCCACTAAGTACTCCTGTGACCATGTCGCGAAACACTACCGTTGTCTGATTTGGGTCTGGATCTGGCCACGCAAACGAAGAAAGTGCTGCTGAGAAAAATGTTGCAACATATGGATTTGACTGAGGCACCAAGAGGAGGTCTCGACGCACCGGTGGCAGAGCAAGTATTTTTGAAAGCGTATCAACGTTTGCTGGTTGTCCTAATGCACCAGCAGCAGTATATGCGGTCACAAAGTTTGGCGCCTTGGCAAGGACTCCGACAGCAAGAAATGAGCCAAACGTAACGGGACGTGTTGTTGCTCCGGTCTGAAACATTTCAATCACATCAAAGTTGAGGTTTGGATTTTGTGACTGGATCGTAAAGAGCTGACTTGCTCGTCCGATATAAAACGCACTTTTGCCTGCAAGGAACTGGTTGAGGCTATCAGGAAATGCAGTGCTCCACGAATAGTTCGCACTTGTTGGATTTGCAAAGCTCGTATAAAAGTTGAGCGCTTGAGCAGTCGGAGCGCTTTGCGCACTTGCAGGTGTTGCACCGAGTACGACAGTATCCGTACCTGACACCCCATCATAAGAAATGATATTATTTCCTGTTTGCAAAAACAAAGTTGCAAGGATGTCTTTCACATGATCAACATTTGTTCCAGTACCAAGCGCTATAGTTGACTGAGTGATCACGTTACGACTATCGCGCCTGGTAAGTAGCGGTATAGTTTGCTGTAGTGTTGACCACGTCTTTGGTGGGAGAATAAGTTTTGCTTGTGCCAAAAGGTCTTTGTTGTAGTACACAACAAGCGGGTCGACAACTAGAGGCGCTGCGAGAACTCCGTTTTTTGAAAGAAAAATTTGTGCACCATCGATGTTGGTATCACGGTACGTACGTTCTGTATACACAGAATACGGAATCGGGTACAGTTTGTCTTTGAACGTAGTAAATTGCTCTGAAGGAAAAAGGAGAAGGTCTGGGGGCGTACCGTTTGCAAGTGCAATGATAAGATCTTGATTGAAGGTATCACTCCTGCGCTCTACATAGGATATCGTATAGTCAGTATTTGCTGTGTTGAGAGTGTCGAGGTATGCCTGCATAAGTGTCTGTGGTACCGTACCCCACATCACAACATTGCCTTGTGGTTTTGCGGCGTCCTGCTTTGACCCAATAGGTATCAACCCCGAGAACACAACAACCGCACCGACAAAGAGTGCGGCGAACACCACGACCAAGATTGTTTGAAATGATGATTTCATGTCGATAGATGACTACTTCCTGAAAAGTATAGCATAGTGATGCGCACCTGCAGGCAGTGTGTCGGTGAGTACAGTGAGTCCGAACCTACTTGCGAGCGCTTCTGCTTGTGCTTTGGTGAGTACAGAGTCTGGTCGTGGACCCATCCCTCCGAAACTCTCTGTCCAATCAACCACAAGGAGTCGTCCTCCTGGTTTGAGCACGCGCACCGCTTCAGTCATCGCACCTGCTCGGTCCTCGAGATAAAAGAGTGTGTTGGAAAGTATCACAAAATCAACTGATTCATCAGCGAGTTTGCATCCTCCGGGGACTTCGATGTCTCCCCAGATAGCATGGAGATTGTTTGCATGCATTTCAGTCGCTTCTCGAGTAAGTCTGGTCACCATGTCGCGATTGATCTCAATCGCAAATACATTTCCTTTGGGAACATACGCAAGCGCAGCCTTTGCGAGAAACCCTGTCCCTGCACCAAAGTCAGCAACAGTATCTGTTGTTTGAAGATTGCACGGCGCAAGGAGCGCTGAAGGATCCATGAACATGGATACTAGTATACACTCTCTGTTAGAGTGATGTCACTGATGCAAGCGTATCTCCTGCACGAAGCTTCATGATAGTGACACCTTGTGTCTGTCGCCCCGATGAAGGAATCGTTGCAAGGTCCACACGGATGACTTGTCCCTTTTTACTCATTGCAACAAGCTCAGTCCCATCATGTACCACCATCGCAACCATGAGCGCGCCTGTTTTGGGAGTGATCTTTGCGGTTTTGATACCGCTTCCGCCGCGCTTTTGCACTTTGTATTCACCTATCTTGGTCTTTTTGCCGATACCGTTTGCACCCATCGTGAGGAGATAGGTTGCTTCTTCTGTTGTGATCACATTTGCTCCGACGATACTGTCATGTTTACCGAGTTTCATTGCGCGTACACCACCTGCGGTACGCCCCATCTCACGCACATCACTCTCTGCAAATCTGATTGATTGCCCCTCTTTACTTGCAAGGATGATGCTCTGCCCCTTTTGTACACGAAGCGCTGCTTGGAGCTCGTCGTGTGGATCAAGTCTGATAGCGATGATGCCGTTGCGTCTGACGTCTTTGAAACTATCATACGTCATTTTCTTGGCAGTACCGTTTCGTGTGATGAGAAACAGTGATGCCTTTTCTTGTTTGGCATGTTTGGGGACCGCAAGGACACTTGTCACTTGTTCATCAGCACTGAGCGAGAGGTAGTTCATGATTGATTTACCTTTGGTTGCACGCTTGCCTTCAGGGATGTCGTACATCTTGATCTGATATGCCTTACCCTTGTTGGTAAAGAAGAGAAGGTCTGAGTGTGTATCAGTTGTCAGAAGTGTTGTCACAAAATCTTCTTCTTTAGTTTCAAGGTCTACTACACCTACGCCGCCACGCTTTTGGATCTTGTATTCACCTGGATCGGTACGCTTCACATACCCTCCTGCGGTGAGGACGAGTACTGATTCTTTTTCAGGGATGAGATCTTCATCAGAGATTTGTTTGGTACCGCCTGCGACTATCTTGGTGCGGCGCTCATCTGCATACTTGTCTTTGATATCACGAAGTTCATCGCCGATAACTTTAAATATTTTCTTTGCACTTGCAAGGAGTGCTTCGAGTTCTGCGATGAGTTCTTGTTTTTCTTTGAGCTCTTGTTCAACAGCTTTGCGTTCAAGTCCAGCAAGTTTCTGGAGGCGCATCTCAAGGATCGCATCTGCCTGGAGGTCTGAGAATTTAAATTCTTTGATAAGGTTTGTTTTTGCAGTTGGGACATCTTTGGATCCGCGAATGATCGTGATGATGCGGTCGATGTGGTCGAGCGCCTTTTTGAGACCGAGCAAGATATGCTCGCGATCTTTTGCCTTTGCGAGGTCATATGCAGTACGACGACGGACGACGTCTTCACGGTGCGCAATAAACGAAGAAAGGATTGACTTGAGTGAAAGTGTTTCTGGGACACCATCAACAAGTGCCACCATGTTGTAGTGAAATGTTTGCTCAAGCTGTGTGTGCTTGTAGAGATAGTTGAGCACTTTTTGTGGATTGACCCCACTTTTGAGTGTGATAACAACACGTGTGTCTGCCGCTGAGAAATCGTCGAGGTTTTTAATACCTTCGAGCTTCTTTTCTTGGACAAGTGATGCGATTGATTCGACGAAGCTTGAACGCACCACCTGATATGGGAGCGAGGTCACTGTGATCTGATACACACCACTTTTTGTTTCAGCGATCTCAGCTTCGCCACGACACACCACACCACCGCGCCCTGTTGCAAATGCATGCGCAATGTCTGCTTTGTTAAATGCAATACCGCCGGTTGGGAAATCTGGACCTTGGATGATGTTTGCGAGATCTTCGTTGGTCGCATCATCGTGCTCGATCATATACAAACACGCGTCGATGACTTCACCGAGGTTGTGCGGTGCGATGTTGGTCGCCATACCCACTGCGATACCGAGCGTACCGTTCAAGAGTAGGTTTGGTACTGCAGTTGGCATCACCACTGGTTCATTGAGTGTTGCGTCATAGTTGGGACGATAGTCGATCGTTTCCTTTTCGATGTCGCGGATCATCTCCATCGCAAACTTACTCATCTTGGCTTCGGTATAACGCATCGCAGCAGCAGCGTCTCCATCAACAGAACCGAAGTTTCCTTGTCCTTTGATCAATGGGTATCGGTAACTAAACTCTTGCGCCATCTTGACCATGGCGTCATAAACTGACTGATCACCGTGCGGGTGGTATTTACCGAGCACATCACCGACGATGAGCGCACTTTTACGAAACTTTGCACTCGCAGTGAGGCCGTTTTTGTACATCGCATAGAGGATGCGACGGTGCACCGGCTTGAGTCCATCACGCACATCAGGAAGTGCACGATCAGTGATCACCGACATCGCATAGTCGATGAAGCTCGTACGCATCTCTGTGGTGATATTGACCGGGATGACACTCTGTCGCGGCATAGCTGGTTGTGGTTCTGGAGCTTTTTTGGCCATAACTATCCTTCTATTGTACCTTATTTCCCTTCAAAAAACGATTGTCCTGTAGCCCGGAGTGTGGTGTAAAAATCCTTTAATTTTGCGCCAGAATCAGTGTGCTCACCTTGTTTGGTTGTATACATAGCGACAAGTATCGCAACAAGTACGATCCCTACCCCGCCTGCAACGAGAAGCGCGATTCGCTTGCGTACATGCTGTGGTCGGTCTTCGAGCATATGTTTTTAGCCCTGAGGTGCAAGTACTATGATAAATCCTTCTTTGCCATCGAGATCTCGACGTTTGAGTGTTGCTTTGTCTTGTGGTTCGTTTTTGTCCTGACCACCCTCTTTGAGAAATCGCCTGAGACTCTCTGCATCATAGTCCATCGGGATGATCACATTGGGATCGAAACTTGTCGCAGTTTTATACGCGAGTGCTGGGTCTTGACCAATGCTGACAAATACCATATCTGCTTGCGATGCTATCTCTTTTGCTTCGGGAGAAAACGCCTTGTCATCATATGCAGCGCCGAGAAACGCTATCTTGATCCCGTCGAGTTCAAATCCGTACACTGTATTGATACGCTCTACCCCATCGATAGAGACTGTGGTTGGCGCTCCGCTGAAAAAGAGACTCTGTACTTCATAGCTGCCTGCACTATCGATCACAAACGGTGCTTTGTCTCCAAGTGACACAGTTTCTGGGTCGTTTCCTTCCTCGACATTGGTCGTGATGAGCGCGATGTCTGCGCCGAAGCGTGAGGGCTTCAAGGATTTGCTCGGCGGATTGGTCGCAATCGTGAGGTCCCCGAGGGTGAGTTTGAAGTATTGCCGGTCGTAGTATGTGATAACCATAGGTCGTTAGTATAGCAGAAACAGTAGGTCAGATACTATTGATACTTTCATCAAAAAATGCTATGGTATGACCACTCTACGGAGTTAATAAGTAACCTATTAGGAATAACCTCGTCTGTGCTCCAAATGGCAGACGAAATCTTGGTAGGCAGTTCGGGAGCTACAAACAAGGCTTACCGGATCGCCACCTCTGTGGCGCATTTTTATTTATATATTTATGGCAAAAAAGACAGAAACAAAGTTAGAAGAAATGGAACCAAAGGCAGTCCCTGTTGAGGTTTCAGCTGACGCAGTAGATGAAGGTCCACACCGCCCTCGTATGGACGAACTCGTCGAAGGTCCAGTCATCGGCATCGACAAGGCTGCGATCTACATCGACCTCGCACCATACGGTACCGGTATCATCTACGGCCGCGAGTACATCGCCGCTCGTGACCTCATCAAGAAAACAAGCATCGGTGATGTGATCAAAGCAAAAGTCGTCGACACCGAAAACAGTGATGGCTACATCGAGCTCTCTCTCAAGGAAGCAAAAGCGGCACTTCTGTGGAGTGAGGCTGAGCTTGCAATCAAAGACAAAACTATCTTTGAACTCTCGATCAAGGATGCAAACAAAGGTGGCCTAATCATCGATTGGCAAGGTGTGTCAGGATTTCTCCCTGCATCTCAACTCAAGGCTGAGCACTACCCTCGTGTCGAAGACTCTGACAAAGACAAGATCCTCCGTGAACTCAAGAAACTCATCGGTACCAAGCTCGGCGTGATGATGATCAGTGCAAACCCAAAGGATGGCAAAATCATCTTTTCTGAAAAGGATAGCAACCCTGAGGATCGCCAAGAAGTTGTCTCACGCTACGCAGTTGGCGATGAGCTCACGTGTGAAGTCACTGGTATCGTTGACTTTGGTGTGTTCCTCAAGATTGAGGACGGTCTCGAAGGACTCGTTCACATCAGTGAGCTCGACTGGGGCCTCGTCGAAGATCCACGCTCTATGTTCAAACTCAAGGACAAAGTGAAAGCAAAGATCATCGACATCAAAGACGGCAAGATCTCACTCTCTATCAAGGCACTCAAAGAAAATCCTTGGAAATCATTTGAAGGGTCACTCAAAAAGGGTGACACTGTCAAAGGTGTGGTCATCAAGTACAACAAGCACGGCGCACTCGTTTCTATCAAGGAAGGTGTTGCTGGACTCGTACACCAATCAACATTTGGTAGCGAAGAAAAGCTCCGCGAAGCACTCCAGCTTGGCAAGACCTATCCGTTTACAGTCACTCTCTTTGAACCCAAAGAACAGCGCATGACGCTCGTCTATGGTGAGCAAAAAGAAGCTGTAAAAGAGTAAATAAAAAAAGAAATCGCCTCACAAAATGTGAGGCGATTTTCATTAAAAAACCTTAACTATCTTTGCTTTTTCAAATACAACAGGGATAGTATCTGAGTACTGAGAAAACATTCCACTCGTAGTTACATAACAATTTCTTGTTGGGTGAGCTTTTCCTGTATCACAACCAACAATTTGTTTTTGTAAATTTAAACCAACCCACAACGAATCATTGATTGTTGGGTTCTTAGGAGTGTTTTCAAATTTTAAATACCCAACCCGTACAATGGTGGTATCGGTAAGGGATTTAGAAATAACAGCAAAACGAGTTGGGAGGCAGTCGCAACAACCCATCGTAAAAAACATGGTCAGTACAAATAGACTTTTCATGATAATTTTCTTTTGAAATTATCATAGAATCGTGCGTTGTCAATATTTTAGTTAAACTCATTCATCACCTCCTCGAAACTCTTGGTTTTGAGCGCTTCGATGATCTGGAGCGCGTGTGTGATGCCTTGCTCGCGGAGCTCACCTTCCATCGGTGCAAAGTCTGACAGAAGGAATTTCTCAAACCCGTCCGGTGGTGCGATGCGTGGCAGGAGCTCCTCGTGCACTGGCCGCACGCCCACACGGATACGTGCAAATGCAGTCGTTCCGAGGTGATCGATGATGCTTTGGACGCCGTTGTGTCCACCTGCACCTCTATCAAATGAACACTTCACAGTACCAAGTGGGATATCGATGTCGTCATAGACCACAACTATCGTGTCATCGATGTAGTGGTGCGCAGAGCGACCAGACTCGTTCATGAACGTCTCGGGTTTGACGAGGCGCATGCCGTCATAGGGCGCAACGAGTGCGTGTGCGTACTTGTCAGGTGCAAAATTGGTCGCAAGTCGATCGAGTACCTGAAACCCGATATTGTGACGGTTTGCTTCATACTTTGTGCCTGGATTGCCGAGTCCGATGATGGTGATCATAGACAGTAGTAAACTACAAAATCACACTATTGTCTTGTGCTGTTGTGAGAGCGCTCCAAATCGTCTATACTACGCCCAGTCATGGAACCTACCGTCGTCAAGACTCCCAACAGACTCTGGATATTTATCGAAAATGTCCTCTATATCGCTGCAGCAGTTGGACTTGCGCTCCTCATCCAGGCATTTGTTGTTCGCCCATTTATCGTCTCGGGCAACTCGATGGACCCCAATATCAAAAACGGTCAGTATCTCATCATCGACGAAGTCACGTATCGATTCAGAGAACCAGCACGAGGAGATGTTGTGGTATTTAAATCACCTCCAGAACCAACCAAGTACTACATCAAACGTATCATTGGAGTACCTGGCGACACAGTCACTATCGACGGCAGCACTGTCTCTATCAAAAACGCTACGCACCCTGAAGGATTTACTCTCACAGAAGACTACATCACGCACACACACAAAGACATCCTCACAGTGACAGTTCCTCCGGGTAAATACTTTGTGCTTGGCGACAATCGAAGTGGAAGTTATGATTCACGAAGTTGGGGTATGCTTCCAGAGAAAAACATTCGCGGTCGAGCACTCCTGCGACTCCTTCCCCTACAAACGATAGCGTACCTCCCTGCGCACGAAACCTATGAGTAAAGAACAAGCAAAATCAAACAAAGAACTCGCAAGTCCCAAAGGGATGCGTGACATCATCGGGGATGACTACTACAAGTTCCAAGGATTTTTTGAAAAGGCACAAGAAGTCGCTGTGTACTACGGGTTCAAACCGATCGAAACACCAGTCCTCGAACACGAAGAAACATTTACCACCGCAGTTGGTGTCGGCACTGACATCGTCGACAAGGAAATGTACACGCTCAAAACAAAGGGTGGTGATCACCTTGCGATGCGCCCTGAGCACACCGCAGGACTCATGCGTGCATATATCGAACACGGTATGCAGAGCCTGCCACAACCAGTACTCCTGTATCACTCAGGTCCAGTGTTTCGTCACGACAAACCACAAAAGGGTCGCTATCGACAGTTCTATCAGTTTGATGTGGATGCGCTTGGAAGCGAAAAGAGTATCGTGGACGCGCTCGTGATCAAAACTATATACACCATCCTCGAAGAAGCTGGCGCCAAAAACCTCTTTGTCACGATCAACTCTATCGGCGACAAAGACTCACGCCCTGCATATATTCGCGATCTGACCAACTACTACAAAAAGCACCTCGGTGACTTGCCAGAAGTAGATCGTGAACGTCTCAAGACCAACCCGCTTCGCATCCTCGACTCCAAAGAACCAAAGACTATCGAAATAAACCAAGGTGCCCCAGATGCGGTGAGCTATCTCTCTCCTTCAGGCAAAAAGCACTTCAAAGAAGTACTCGAATACCTCGATCAGATGGAGATCCCCTACCAGATAGACAAGATGTTGGTACGCGGTCTCTCGTACTACACACACACCGTGTTTGAGATCATCGAAACAGCAGAGGACGGAAGCAAGATGACGATCGCAGGTGGCGGCAGATACGACTACCTCGGCAAACAGCTCGGTGGCAAAAAGGATATCCCTGCAATGGGTGGCTCCATAGGTATCGACCGCATCATCGAGCAACCATGGTTCAAAGACATCGCGCCACGCATCATGAAGAAGCCCAAAGTGTACTTCATCCAGATCGGTATCGAAGCCAAGCTCAAAAGTCTCAACGTCATCGAGATCCTCCGCAAGGCGCACATCCCTGTCATGCAGTCACTCTCCAAAGATAGTCTCGGTGCGCAGCTTGCTGTTGCTGAGAAAAGCGGTACACCATACGTGATGATCTTTGGTCAGATGGAAGCAGTGCACGACACTGTCATCGTTCGCAACATGGACACCCGTAGCCAAGAAACCGTCCCTATCAGTGAGCTCGCTTCGTATATCAAGCATCTCAAATAGTATGAACTCTATTGTCCAAGAACCCACTCCTGTGCTACGTCAAGTAGCAGCGCCGGTACCACAGAGAGATATCACCTCTGTAGGCATCCAGAAGGTGATCGCCGATATGCGCAAAGCACTCGCCGGTGAAGCAGACGGTGTCGCGATCGCTGCGCCACAGATCGGTGTATCTTTGCGCATCTTTGTCGTTGCCAAGCGCGCATCCAAACAACTCACCGAAGACGCAGTGTTCATCAACCCCGAGTTTGTCCGTATGGGCAAGACCAAGGAAATGCTTTCCGAAGGATGCCTTAGTGTTCGCTGGAAGTATGGACTCGTGAAGCGTGCAACGAGCGCAACGGTACGTGCGTACAATGCACAAGGCAACGAGTTTGTCGTGAGTGGCCGCGGACTCCTTGCACAAATATTTCAGCATGAAATCGACCACTTAAACGGTGTGCTTTTCATCGATAAAGCAACAGATATACAAGACATCCCTCCGGAGAAATAAAAAAACCTCTCAGTAAACTGAAAGGGTTTTTGTTATTGTTTACATTCAATCAAATTCGATTACCTTTTCTGCTCCGTTGAAGCTGTACAAAATAACGAATTTGTTAGAAATGCCGTCAACCGGCATAACCCTGAAATTTTCAAACTTCGGAGCAAGCGCTAACCGAAGGAAAGATACAGGTTCCTGAGGACGATACCGGTAGATAAATACCGTATTTTTTGCAGGATTAATCGGGTGCTCTTCTATGACAATCCGATATTTGATTCCGTTTTGTTCTCTGATGAACTGCTGTTCAATGATCGGATCATCCTGATGCACAGTAAGCATCGGTTGAGCGTACTGATCTACCCTGGATTGTGCATTTACGGCGGTAGTTACGGCGAGGCAAAAGAAAATAAAAAATAACTTTTTCATCTTGTATTTATTTTGGTTTGAAAGAATTGTTTACTTTTATAAGTATAACATATTTATTATATTTTGTCAATATGCTACAATACCCCTATGAACATCGCATTCTTTGGTACTCCACCATTCACGACTGACTTCCTCGATGCACTTGTGGCTGCTGGGTATCGTCCAAGTCTCGTCGTGACTGCTCCCGATCGCCCGGTTGGTCGCGGCATGGTGCTGACTGCACCCGAGCCCAAAGTTTGGGCAAACGCGCACAACATCAAAGTACTACAGCCCGAGAAACTCGATGATGCATTTTTTGCAGAACTATCCAAGACACAGTGGGATCTCTTTGTCGTCGTAGCCTATGGCAAGATCATGCCAGAGCGCGTGATCAACCTACCAAAGCACGGCACGATCAATGTGCACTATTCCCTCCTTCCCAAATACCGTGGTGCGACTCCAACCGAGTCCGCAATACTACATGGCGATACAGTGACTGGTGTGACGATCCAGCAGATGGTGTACCAACTTGATGCGGGCGATATCCTTGCTACCCGAGAAGTAACTATTGATCCAACAGACACTACTCCTACACTTCGCGCCAAACTCAATACAGAAGCACTCACCCTTCTCCCAGAAACAATCAAAAAAATCTTTGATGGCACTATTTCTCGCACGCCACAAGACGAATCTCTCGCAACCAGGTGCGGCAAATTTACCAAAGATATGGGTGAACTAGATTTGCATGACGATGCGATAACAAACGATCGGAGGTTTCGCGCGTACAGTGGATCTATCGGCACGTACTTTTTTGATAATGGCAAGCGTATCAAAATAACAACTGCCCATCTTGCGGATGGACAGTTTGTGATCGATGAAGTGATCCCAGAAAACGGGAAACAGATGCCGTATATAACGTACCTAGCTTCGAAATCCTCGTAGCATATCTTTTACTTTTTGTGCGCCACGTTTGAACAATGTGGTTTTTTTGTCTTTGTCAGAGGTGAGCATGCGAACGATTTCAGAGCGAACATCATCGATTGCTTCATACAGATCTGCTTTGTGTGAGACTGCGTGATACTGCTTGCCGAGCAGCGTCGTTGCTGTAACCTTTGCTTCAAAGATATCTCCTTTGTGGTGATGTTCTGTTGTTTTACCAATCTCAACAGTGACCGTTGGGTCGCCTGCAGTAAACTTGCCAAGTCCCCCAAGCCGCTTTTCGGTGTAATCCTGAAGTGCCGGGGTAAGTTCCATGTTTTGTGCGGTTATTGATATCATACTCTTTTAGTATAGCACTATTCTACAGCGACAATCATGAGCATGTTGGTGCTTCCTGATATCCCAAACGGTACTCCGGCAGAGATCACGATCTGGTCTGCCACTTCAGCAATCCCCTCCTTTTTGAGTGTTGTACTTACCGTCGGGATGATCTGCGCGATGTACTGGAACGGCTTGATCTTGATCGGATAGCATCCATAGACGAGGAGGAGCTGTCGCATGACATGCTCATGTGGAGTAAATGCCATGATTGGTTGCTGTGGTTTGTACCGAGCAATCATACGTGGTGTGGAACCTCGCTCAGTGAGCGCAACAATCGCTGCAGCCTGCACGTCTTCGGCATTGTGCACAACCGATGAGGAGATAGAGTCGACCACGTCACCTTTGTGTACCTTGTGCCGACGGTGCGTACCGATCGTTGCCTCGGTACGGAGCGCGATATCGTGCATCATCTGTACTGCTTGGACTGGGTATTTGCCGAGTGTTGTTTCTTCGGAGAGCATCACTGCATCTGCGCCGTCAAATATCGCATTTGCAACATCAGAGACCTCTGCACGTGTCGGTACCGGTGTGGTGATCATCGACTCGAGCATTTGTGTTGCGACGATCACTGGTTTACCAACCTCATTACACTTGTTGATGATATCTTTTTGAAGCGACGGGACCTTTTCTGGACCAACCTCGATCGCAAGATCACCGCGCGCAACCATGATCGCATCAGCGCGCTCGATAATCGCATCGATATGTTCGACCGCTTCTTGTGTTTCTATCTTGGCGACGATCTGCGCATGAGACTTATACTTTTTGAGTAGTTTACGAAGCGCATCGATATCCTCTGCTGTTCGCACAAACGACAGCGCGACAAAGTCGATGCCTTGTTCGAGTCCAAACACGAGATCTTTTTTGTCTTTTGCGGTGAGCGCATCGATCGACAGATACGCGCCCGGGATGTTGACTCCGCGACGACTCTTGGTCGTACCACCGACGATGACTTTGGTATAGATATCAGTTCCTACAACCTTGGTGACGAGAAGTTTCTTTTTGCCATCATCGAGCATGAGTGTCATCCCCGCCTTGATATCTGTCTCGATATGCGGATAGCTGAAATGCACGCGCGATGCATCTCCGACGCACTTCTGTCCTGTCAGAACAAGCTCACTCCCTTCCACAAGCTCGACAACTCCGTCTGCGAAGTCTCCGATACGGATCTTGGGACCACACAGATCAAGGAGTATCGCAAGTGGATACCCTTCCTTTTTTGCAACAGCCTTGATTGTCTTGATCTTGCGAGACTGCTCCTCGTACGTCCCGTGACTCATATTGATCCGAGCGACATTGACACCCGCATCGAGGATCCGAGTAAACATCTCTTTGGTCTCTGTAGCGGGTCCGATAGTTGCGACGATTTTGGTCTTTTTGGCAAAGTGATGCATAGTGAAGCGCTTGGTTGAAATTCTGTTATGAGTCAGTAGTATAGTCCCATAGGCAAAGTATTGGCAACCATCGCTGCACTCCTTGTGATCTGGGTCATGTACCCGCATGTCAAACGGGGCGAATTCATCGCTCCTAGCCCTGTTGCGCCTGGTACCTGGATGGCAGACTATGTGAGCGCCAACAACCAAGACTTCCTCGCTACCCCACCAGAAGGGTACGGATGGTTCAGGTTCGATGTCTGGAACAACCCGCCCACCACTGGCAGATCTGTCTCACGAGAAGACTTCGAGTTGAAGTGGTAAACGAAAAATGGTATAGTTTCCGCGTTCATTTACAGAACAATACATTCCCCTGTAGCTCAGCGGTAGAGCAGTCGCCTGTTAAGCGATTGGTCGTTGGTTCGAATCCAGCCGGGGGAGCACTTTTTTGAAGCTTATTTTATAATGGTTATTTTTGATACCCTAAGTGACTTCAGAACTTTTGCAAACAAAAAAGTCCACCCTAACGGATGGACTTACAATTGAATTACTTACAGAAAACTAAATCATACGATTTGGTTGTATCCCGCATTCGCATTGCATCAACATACAAAGTTGGACCCTGAACCCACATACTGCCAGAAACATGAAAAATATAAGGATTACCGTTATATTCAAGCTGTTCCATGGCTATACGATATTGTTGAATATATTCATTATCACCATGAGGATAACTTGTAGGCTGTTCTGGCAACTGAAGCCTTAGAGCCAATGCGGTTTCTGGTGGACATAGCTTTAACCCCCGCTTGAAAGCCAGATTACAAATTTCTTTATATGTTAAATGTTTCAGACTGGAGACACTCAACACATCAGCGGTAGCGAGAACTAAATCAAGTTCCTGTTCAGTTTGTGAAATTGGTACCTGTTTTAACAAACATGCTGCATAGTTTCCTACCTCATACTTCATTTCTCGCAAAGCTTTTCTATAGCCAGCTATGTCAGAATAAATGCCGAGCTTAATCCGCTTAAAAAATTCTTGTTTAAACGGATTTTCTTTACGCAATGTCTTCTTAAAGACTTCCATCCAGTAAAGGCCGTCTTGCCCTGATAAACAATCAAGGATTTGTGCAAGCAGTCCGCGAGTATCGTAGAGTGCTAAACGATTAGTTTTTTTCATTATTATCAATTTAAGTGAACTAGAGGACCGCAATATGCAATCATAAATTCTACATTATTAGAGCATAATATGTGATTTAAGTCAATAAAACCACTACTCTTAGTTCTAAACTACTACTAGTGGAAACACCTCAAAAATCTTAGAAAACTCCAATTCCCTTTTTATAGCAACCCAATTAAGAGTTCTGAATGCGTCCACCAGAGGGAGCAAATTAGAAATCACTGATTATGTACTGGGTCACTCTTTATTGTTTTAATTTCGCCAGTAGTATTGAATGTAACTAGATAGAGCAAATTATCCCAGTCATTTTGTCTAACGTAAGTACCGCATTTTGAGTTAGGAAAATTATTTATTTCATTTTGTAAAAGCTCAATGCTATTTAATTTAAATGGCTTATTATCAACATAGCAGGTGAATCCATCAATCTGTACATCACCTACTGTAGAAAACGAGAAGACGGTAGGGTCAGTATTCTTGACATCCTCTTCACAATCTCCACCCTCAGAGTCTTCACATGATTCCTTTTCTGTTGGGTCAATTTTTATATACAGCTTCCCGTTCACTGTATCAATAGAACGAATAAAGCCTTTCCCTGTTTCAATATCAGATACCATTCCCAGTGGTTCGTTTTTTACTTCATTCGACAAATTGCTGTCTTTTTTAGAAAGCAAAATAATCCCCCAAACTACTAGCAAAAGCATGGCGACTAATACAATTTTCTTCATACGAATGATTATACTCCGCTCAGAACATTTCGAACATCCTCTAACGTTCGGAGCAAATCTTGCTAAAATACTTACGTGCTCAAAAAATATATAGCTTATGTAAAAAATAACCCCGAAGGTCACTGGTTCAAGGCCAAGCGCTACGGTTGGGGCTGGACCCCTGCCAAGTGGCAAGGGTGGGTTGTTACGTTTGTCTATGCGGGATTAGTTTTGATCGTTACGCGTACAGGAGAGCAAACGATCCCAGGAAACCCTGACTCTGGAACCAACTTCTTGACGTTTGCATTGCCGATCATTGTACTCACCGCGCTCTTTATCTACATTGCCTATAAAAAAGGAGAAAAACCTGGCTGGCAGTGGGGATCACCCAAGAAGTAGCCGCTGCAAATAAAAATACCCGCAAGGCGAGTATCGAAGTCGTTTAAGTGATCAAGGTCGAATTTGGGTCTTTCTTGTCCAAAAACCCGCATCATCATAAGAGCAACCAAGCGCATATGCGATTGCAGACGATTTTGGGATGTTTCGATTACTCATATAATCCAACGCCCGAGTGAGGATCTTGACCTTGCGCTTATCTGACATTTTTTGGAAAACCTGTTCGATACGTTTATCATCGTACATCCATCTCCCATCAGAGTGCCGAAGCGGTAAATCAGATCGTGTTTTACTCATTTTATATGTTTTTTCTTAAGATTAGCCATACAATATGTTTTGTCAAACAACATTCTTTTGATAGCTTGAAACGAATTAAACATTGCAATACAGACCAGTGAACTATTGTATGTTTCGTATGTACGTCGTTGTTGTTAGTGTATATGGGTATGTGCGTGTCCCTGATGCTGGTGGTCATGTGGTTTGCCTCGATAGTGCTCGAGCATGTGTACCGCAAGCGCAGTCGTGATCGGTACTGTAAGGATAAGTCCGATACTTCCCACGATCGTCCGGATGATTTCAACTGAAAACATTTCTTGACTGACAATCACCGAAGCTGGGTAGAGCGTTGGTTGCGAAAAGAGTAGAAGCAGTGGAAGCGATGCGCCGGTGTATGCAAGCGCAAGTGTGTTGACGAGTGCACCGACGTGCTCCTGTCCGACACGAAGTGCCTTGGTATAAATCTGAGACTTTGAGAGATGCGCTGCGGAACTATACAGCTCGCGTACTACAGAGACTTGTGTCACCGCGATATCATCGAGTACACCGAGAACACCGATCATGATACCGCCCAGAAGTAGTCCTCTAAAATCAAGATCTATACGCTGCTTGAGATACCATGCATCTTCGGTGCCGAGTCCGGTAAAGTGAAGTAGCTTCACTGCAAGTATCGACAAAAGCCCTGTCACCACAACAGCAGCAACAGTGCCCAGGAGCGCCACTGTCGACTCTCGTTTGAACCCATGGGTGAAGTAGATGGCGATACAAAGTATAATCGCTGCGATAACAGTACTTACAAGCATAGGATGAATCCCTCTAAGGAGTGCAGGCATCAGTACATACGCAAGGACCAGCATGCTCCCCGCGAGGCTCAGGAGTGATCGCAGTCCCTGCTTTTTGCCGAACCATATAATCACCATGACAAAAAGTATCACAAATCCAAGTAGTACCGGACGACGATCTCGCTCAACGATACTGTACGAAGTAGCATCAGCAGACTCGGATGCCGCGCGAAGAAATACTTTGTCTCCTTTTTTAAATTGCGCAAAATCATTGGTAAGCGATACAATCTCACCCTTTTTATCAGAATCCTCAAGTCGCGCCTTGAGCTCCTGGACAACATACTCTCCAGTAATTGTGTCGTTAACAGGTGTTTCAGATATCACTTCAACTATCGTTGCGTGAAAGATTTGTTCTACTTGTGCAAAAACACTCATTGGAAAGAGGAGTGCGAGCGCTATCGATATACATATATTTTTCCAGACAGTGGTCATACGTTATTTTTCACACTTCTCACACATGCCGTGCACAACGACATCGTGCACTCTACCTTTTGTGATACTACGCACAGGAACATAAATCGTTTCTATCACACCACAATCACTGCAGACAAAGTGATCGTGCCGATGTCCCTCGTCGACTACTTCATATAGTACGACATCTTTTGACACAGTAACTTTACGCACCATACCTGCCCTACAGAGTTGATCGAGGTTGCGAAAGATAGTCGAAAAATCTGCTTTTGGGATTTTGCGCTGAATATCAGTAATCGAAAGAAGGTGTGCCCCCTTAAATGCTCCCAGGACTTTTTCTTTATAGATATTTGTGCGCATGACAAGTATATGATAGCATAATGCAAATCATTTGCATAAAACCCTGGTATACGGTACTATACCCATTATATGAAACGATATCTAAACTTTGGATTGCACACGATTGCCCTGATTGCAGTGGGCATACTCATCGCGACTCATTTTGAATACGAAGGGATAAAAACACTTGTCTTTGCAACAATTGCCCTTTTTGCCGGGTATTACCTTGGTAAATGGACGTGTCACCTGCACACCAAACAAAGTGGTTTCTGGATGACTATTGCGATTTTTGTACTTTTGAATATCGTACACTCTATGATTGACGGCGCATCAATCGGTGAAGTATCTTCATTTGCAGGAGGACTTGCGATGCTCTCACATGAGTTTGCGCGGCAACCAGCACTCTATGTTGTACTGTGGGGGATGCTTACTCCGTTCATCGCGCACACCCCTACTCGCCTACTCCTCGTCCCACTCATTGTGACAGGCACATGGCTACTTGGTGCATATGCAGGGTATGGCGCGTTTGCATATATCGCCAGTGCGCCATGGCTTGAACCGATCGCTGATATGGCAGTGTTTCTCTTTTTGGGAGACATTTTGCATCATATACACGAAGAGTATGACAAACTTACCAAAAAGGCAGATTGTTGCCATAGTGTCTAATTACCAAATATCTCACGAATGCGTGGGATATTTTAGTACTCTTGCACTAAAAAGCCCCGGATTTAAGCAGGGCTTTTCTAATAGAATTTTAAGATTCATTTTTTTTGAGCAATAGTTGAGCCTGGAAAAATTTATCTCTCCACTCTTTTACATCTTGTCGGAGTTTTTTTAACTCCTTTTTGATTTTTTCTGGAATCCGCGGATCCTCATCAAGAGTGATCGGTGTTCCGCCGGAAGCGATAAGTACCTGCTGAGGAATTGCGGCAAAGATTTTTTTAAACTTAGTGTTTTCATCTTCAAGCTCTGCTTTTTCAGATTTCAAAACACCATTTTCAAATCTAAGGCTACTAATCTCTGCCTCAAGTGCCTTGACCGCCTCATCGTGTCCAAATTCACGATGAATTTTTAATAAAACGGAGTCATTAATCAGGTGCCTCCTTTTCCTGTTCTTTTGTTTCATAGACTTTGTTTTCAAGCACTTTATCGTATTATTTGACAAAGTCAAGTTTAGATTGTAGTGTCAAAGAAAAATACATTATGGGAGTTCACATAGACATGGGCAACGACCCTCTTAAAAAAATCGAATTGCAAGAACTTGAAAAATGGAGAAAGAAAAGAAGTAACAGGGCACCAGGTGTATTTTATACTGGGATCCTATTTATATTTTCTATCCACACTACACTCACAAACGACAGTTCTCTTTTTGTCACATTTATGACTATAGGGATATGCTTTATTCCATTTTTCATTTGTGTGCTTCTTTTTCAGTATGCAAAGTCTAGGGTTAAGAAACTAGAAAATCTTTAACTAACTGAACTTTCTACTCCAACGCTACCAATACAATAGGTAGCGTTTTTATTTCAAAAATCTATATCATTCAACTAATCTTTGGAAAGTTCAATGCTTTTTTGCAATATTGCAGTATATAAATCTTGATTATTTACTATCAAATCAATAGCGCTTTCATTTTTATTTGCAACAAAATCTTCAACGGTTTCAAGAAGTGATCCAAGTTTATCTATTTCGGCTCCTAGTTGTTCTTTGCTAGTTTCGATTGAAAGATTTTTTAGATGAGTAAACGAATCAGTAGCCGATTTGAATGTATCTTGTATAAGGGTAAGTATCCCACCCTTTTTATCTTGTTCTATGTCGCGATATGCCTCAGCAAGTGACAAGAGTGATACAAATGGGCTCAACTGGTTTCGAACACGAGCCTCCAATCCTTCTTTTTCAAGGTGCCACTGCTGTTCGGGATTTAAACCATTCATATTTTTATTTATACCTAACTCTTTTTCTTTTCAACAACAAACAATCCGAGCACAAGTGCGTAGATGATATGATCATCGATAAGCGGGTTGTTCTCTGGTGGCAGCACTGCAAGGTACATGAGAAGCATCATCACAATACCAGCAAGTGCTCCCCATTTCACATATCGGTTGAGGATAAGTGTAAGTCCGACAAAAAGTAACCCGAGCATGAAAAGCCAATCAACAACACCTACTCCTGCAAGGCTCTGGAAAAATCCTGCAAATGGACCCTTGGTCGCGTACATGAGAAATCCTGTCGTCGGAGATCCACCGGCTATCCATGCCTTGTCTACAGTCGTAGCAAATCCAAGTCCAAAGAGTTTGTCAAAAAATGCCCACAAGAAAATAAGTGTCATGCTGATGCGAAGTGCTGTAAGTATCTTTTGCATATGTGTTTAGTATACACCTTGTCGATAGTGCAACCTACGATAGAGCAACAATCCGATCGGTATCGGTACCCAAAACGAAAGTGCTCGATAGAGCAGTGTCACAGCGAGCGCGACTTGTGTCGGTACACCAAGAAGTGTAAAGAACACGGTCATCCCTCCTTCATACACGAGGAGCGAGCCTGGAGTAAGTGGCAAAAGCGCAATAACTTTTGTTGCAAGAAACACGATACATACAGGGACAAATCCAATAACTATACCAAGCCCGTGGAACAATCCGTAGATCGTGAGTGCATCGAAGCACATACCCATAAGTTGAAACACTCCCACACGAAATGTTCCACCCAGATCTTGAGAAAATACACCTCGATACCGCTCGGAAACATTTGCATCTAGAAACTCTCTATACAACGGGTTGTGCGTATCGACCACCCGCAATCGCTCAAAGATACGTAGTATGTGCTTTGTAAATGCAGTGTGTCGAAATACACTCACTGCAAGCAAAAACACTCCATATACAACAACTCCAGCAATCGCAATCCCAAGAAACGGCGTACGTGGCACAACACCACTGATCGCACCCGCGATCACACCGCCAAGCACCAAAAGTATCGTGCTGTAAAAGCTCTGCAACTCAAGAAGGATCAGGGTAAGTGCCTGTGTCGGTGTGGCACCTCGCTTCTTGAACAAGTTGAACAAAAACAAGTTTCCGCTCAATCCAGCACTCGGGACAATCTGGTTGAGCGACACCGATACGACAGCTATTTGGGCAAGTATGCGTAACGGTATAGTCACCGCAAATCGCGACAAGGATATGATACCTTTGTATACAGTAGCAACTCCTAGATACGTCCCGCACTGTGCAAGTACTGCAATAGCAAGCCAGTACACTGAAACTGATTGGAACAATGATGCTGTTTCTTTGATCTTTGAAAAGTACATAATACTCGCGCCACAAAGAATGAAAACGAAGATAAAAAATACACTGTTTACTTTTGTAGTAGCTGGTCGCATATCCTCTCCAGTATATACCTGCTCCTGCGTGATATACTGAAGACCATATGAAACGACGTACACAAAAAGGGTTTACACTCATCGAACTCCTCGTCGTGATCGCAATCATCGGTATCCTTGCTTCTATAGTACTCGTCGCACTCAATAGTGCACGCGGCAAGGCACGTGATGCACAGCGCAAGCAAGAGGTGCGCTCTATCTATAATGCAATCGCACTATACCAAGCAGACCACAACGGAGACTTACCAGATCTTGGTAATCCAGGATGTCTTGATCCACAAACACCAAACCCAAACTGCATTGCTGATAGTGGCGACGCTGTCTACTCAAATACCAACTGGGATACACTCACGGAACAACTGCGCCCATATATTTCTCTTCCTCAACAAGATCCGTGCCCATCCTGTATCGCACGCAAAAACAAATCAACAGCGTTTGCACAAACCCCGATAGGGGTGCAGCGTTCTCTAACAACTCGTGGCGGTGTTGGATTTATTTATGAAGCACCAGCAGGACTTGCTTATGGTATGCAATCCCTCGCTGCACCTACCAATAACCTAACCCGTGAAGCGTTTCGCCTTTATACCGTAGGACTTGAGGATGATTCTGGTCCGTTTGGGTATGGGTTTGAATACACAGACGGCATCGTGATATCTGCCGAACCTGGTGGTGATGAACCCGGCGACAATCCCTCTGGTGGAGCATGTCCATATACCGGAGAAACTGTCAAATACTGTTCGGTTCGCGAGAAATGTATTTGGGGGAACCCTGACGCGTGTACTGAACTTGAAAGCGTTGGTCTGTGGCCCGAAAAAGGTGCTGGAGCTCCTCGATGTCCGTATGACAATGAAAAACTATGCGAGCTATACACACTCTGTCAGAAAGGCGATGAGCAAAGTTGTAAAATCTTGGAAGAGATACCTCAAGGATAACTATGAAACATCATCGCACACAACGTATCGTCATCTGGAGTATCGCAAGTATCTGTGTCATTGCAATCGGATACGGCGGGCTCCGACTGATCGAGCTCTCACAAGCATATCGAGCAAGTCGTACAACAATCACCGAACTTCGCGAGACTATCACTGAACTCTCAACAAACCTTTCTCTTTCTGAATACGAGCGCGACAAACTCTCCCAGGTACTTACCCAAACAGCAGATCGTGCTGCTCAACTCGAGTCAACATCAACAGAACTCGCAAGCACTGTTGATGCGCTTACCAAACTTAGCGAAACCGATCCAGAACTTCTCAAAAAGTATTCAAAAGTATACTTTCTCAATGAGCACTACACCCCTACTTCGCTTACCGATATAGATCCCGAGTACATAAGTGCTGCTGGCAAGACCGTACAAATCCATACACAGGTATGGCCGTATCTCAAACAACTCCTCGATGATGCAGCAAGTGCAGGACTCGGGCTACGTATCGCAAGTGGGTATCGTTCGTTTGGGACACAGGCATCGCTCAAATCTACCTACAGGGTGACCTATGGCGCCGCCACTGCAAACAAGTTTTCGGCAGATCAAGGGTACTCAGAACACCAACTCGGCACCGCAGTTGATTTCACTACAGCCAAAACCGGTACGCTCTCGACAGCATTTGACAAGACTCCTGAATCTATCTGGCTCAAAGACAATGCGCACAAGTATGGCTTTGTACTCTCGTATCCCAAAAACAACAAGTACTACATCTACGAACCATGGCACTGGCGGTTTGTCGGTGTCGCACTTGCAACCATGCTTCATGAAGAAAACACTTATCTGTATGATATCGATCAGCGAGAGATTGATACGTATCTCGGGACTATTTTTGATCAGGAATCTTTAAAAAATGACTAATGAGTCCAATACATACTGGTGTTGCAATAACAGCAACGACAATCACTCCTGTTCCAAGAAATGCGATGTTTTGTAAGTTAAATTCTCTCCCAAGCGCGTACCCCAAACATACAACAGTAGTGATCCATGCTATACCACCAGCGATTGTCCATAAGGAAAACGTTCTGCGGTTCATTGAAACAATCCCTGCAAAAAACGGAACAAATGTTCTGATGACAGGGATAAATCGAGCAAAGAGTATCGCGAGTAATCCGTGTTTGTTATAAAACATCTGTGCCCGTATCAAATGCGCTGGCTTAATACGAGAAAACCATTTACCTTTCTCGATACCTCCACGAGCAAGGTTTCCCAAAAAATACGCAAGGTAGTTTCCGATAATAGAAGCAATGATAAGTAGCGGGAGTGTGTACCAGAGGCTGATAGCGCCTTCATTTGCCAAAAGGCCAAGCGCAAACAACAGGCTGTCTCCTGGCAAAAAGAATAGAAAAAATAAACCTGTTTCAGAAAAAATAATCAAAAAAGCAACAAGATATAGCAGAGTTCCAGAAAGGGATTCGATATGCATTGTGTAGGCAGTATAGCAGGAAATAGGTATACTACTTGCCATGAAGAAACTGCACCGGTTTTTCCTTACTCCTATCCCGGACAAAGAAACTTTTGAGATTATGGACAAAAGCCTTGTCCACCAATTCACTGCTGTACTCCGCTATACCCCTGGAGAAACCTGTATTGTTTTTGATGAAACATCGGGCGATGTCGTAGTAGAGGTACAAAGCTGTACTAAACAATCAGTTTCAGTATCGGTACAAGAGCGACGAGCGCCTTTAACTGCGCCTTCTCGTAGCGTCATCGCTGCGGTGAGTATCATCAAGCGCGACCTCTTTGAACTTGTTGTACAGAAGCTCACAGAGCTCGGCGTACGAGAAATAGTACCACTTATCAGCGCGCGTACTGTCAAGCAATCGCTCAGAGCTGATCGACTTGAAGCAATCGCACGTGAAGCGGTGGAACAATCAGGACAACACCGTCTCCCGCACATACATAATCCGATAGCTTTGCCAGAGTACCTCAAGACTTGCAGCACACCGATTGTGGTGTTTGACCCTCATCAACCTCACAAACCTCGTACGCACAAAGACCAAGAAACAATCGCGTACTGTATCGGACCAGAAGGCGGATGGACCGATGAAGAGATACTGCTCTTTGAGGCGCATAATGTCGAATTTAGAACACTTGGCACAACGATACTTCGTGCAGAGACTGCGGCCATCGTTGGCGCGTACGAGTTACTCCGATGATCATTCATACACTCATCGTCGGTATCGTAGAAGGATTGACGGAGTTTATCCCGGTGTCTTCGACTGCACACCTGTTGCTGACTGGTGCACTCCTTGGTATCCCCCAGGATGCATTTCTCGAAGCACTCTCGATCTGCATCCAGTCAGGAGCTATCCTTGCAGTTGTCTTTTATTTTTGGAAATTTATCTGGAAACACCTTTCGATCATACCCAAAATTGCGGTTGCGTTTATCCCAACAAGTATCGCAGGAGTACTCCTCTACCCACTCATCAAATCTGCACTGGGAAGTACTGCCGTGATCGCCCTTGCACTCATCGTAGGCGGCATCGGAATCCTCCTCATCAAACCAATCGATACTGAAACTGCTGTTGGTGACGTGTCATACAAACAAGCGTTTTGGATCGGGGTAGCACAGATCGGCGCATTTATCCCTGGTATCTCACGTGCAGGTGCGACACTGATCGGAGGTACACTACTAAAGATCCCACGACAAACGATCGTGTCATTTTCATTTCTCCTTGCGATCCCGACAATCCTCGGCGCAAGTGTCGTTGAGATCAGGCATGTAAGCGGACTCACTACTTCACAATGGGGACTCATCGGATTTGGCACAATCATTGCATTTATCACCGCACTTATATCAATCAGGTTTTTTATGAACATACTTACGCGCAAACCACTCGCATGGTTTGGATGGTATCGAATCATTCTTGGAATCGTTGTACTCCTTGTTGTTGTATAAAAAATGCCCCTTCACATTTGTGAGGGGCATTGATACTTGAGTTAAATTCCATCTCTCCATTTTTTAAGCTGGCTATCATTCGAACTTGGCCTCCATCCCTTACCAGGTTTTTCTGTGCCTTTATTTGGAGGACTGTTTTCACCTGAAGAATCAATGAGTCCGTAGTTAAATATACGGGCAACTCGCCATTTGTTGAGCTCTACGCCGAGTCGGGCAACTTTTGAACCAAACTCTGTGAACTGATCTTTAGTAAAAAGAGTAAACGGATCAATGGCCGTACCCTCCAAAAGTACGGACCTGGACTGGATTGTTCTGACCGGCAAATAGTCAACGATCGTTTCAAAAACGATTGTGTCCGTGGTCATGAACAGTGTCCTGCTAACACCGTCTAAGAAAAAGAAGTATTGCTCCTCTTTTGTTTGGATATCGGTAAAGACAGGATGGAGCGTCAATTTACCCTTTACCACATCAACAGGCTGCCGAACTGTGGTTTTGTTGGAAGAGGTGCATGAGACAAAAAGTCCCATGAGTAAGATACTTAACGCGATTATTCTTTTCATAACGAGCATTTTTTGTTTTAAATTTTGTTTTTTTCATTATAGCATTTTTTTATATTTTTGTCAATAAATTTTGTAAGAAAAGACTTTCGGTGAAGCCTTGTAAAACCTAGCTTTTTGAGCGCTTTGTAGTGTCTCGCGGTGCCATAGCCTGCATTGGACTGCCAACCGTACTCTGGGTATGTGCGTGCCTGAATCGCCATGTACGCGTCTCTGGATACCTTTGCGATGACTGAAGCAAGTGAAATAATCTTGTGTTTCTGGTCGCCTTTGATAACAGTCTCTTGGTTTGCGTACTCTATTGGTGCCTTGAGTGAACCGTCGAGCAGGATGCGTGTCTGGTTTGGATCTAGATCAAGCATTTGCAGACTCTTGGCAATACACAACCTGATACAATCAGCGATCCCCTTCTTGTCTATCTGCGCCGCTGTTTGAGAAGCTAGCACAATCCGTATTTTGCCTTCCTTTTCAAGAAGCTTTGCTTTTGTATACCATTTTTCTCGGGCAGATTTGGTCATTTGTTTGGAATCAGTCAACCCAGACCATCGACTAGCCTTGTACGCAGCCGCTCTTATCGCAACTGCGCACACAGTGACTGGGCCCGCGATAGGACCACGCCCCACTTCATCGATCCCAACTATCCAGGTATATGGCTGTTTTTGCGGCGCTTGCGGCATGTATTGTCAATATAACAGGAGGACGCGCACACTGCTATACTGTCCCCACATGTCGTTCGTACACTTGCACACCCACTCTCACTACTCGCTCTTGGATGGACTCTCCAAGGTACCGGACCTTGTCAAACGAGCCAAGGAGTTTGGTATGCCAGCACTTGCGCTCACTGATCACGGCGCGATGCATGGAGCAATCGAATTTTATAATGAGTGCAAAAAGGCTGAGATCAAACCGATCATTGGTGTTGAAGCATACATCGCTGAACGGACCCGCTTTGACAAAGAGCCTGGTATCGATAGCAAGCGCTATCACCTCACGCTCCTTGCCAAAAACAATACTGGCTACAAAAACCTCATGAAACTCGTGAGTAAGGCGAACCTCGAAGGCTACTACTACAAACCCCGTATGGATCACGATCTGTTGCGTGAACATGCAGAAGGTATCATCTGTCTCTCTGGATGTCCGGGAAGTAAGTTCATCACACACCTGCGCAACGACAATCGTGACGAAGCACGGAAGCTTCTCGAGTTTTATATCGAAATCTTTGGCAAAGAAAACGTATATGTCGAAGTGATGAATCACAAAGAGGTTGACTGGTATGTCCCGCTCATCCCGACTATCGTTGCACTCGCACAAGAGCTCGACCTTCCGCTCGTTGGTACATGGGACTCGCACTACCTCCATCCAAGTGATGCAGAAGCGCACGACACACTGGTTGCGATCAACACTGGGACAATCGTCGGGGAAAGCAAGATATCTATGAAAGCGGGCAACTACTCGTTCATCAGTCCAGATGAAGCACGAGAAGTGTTCAAAGACATTCCGGGAGCAGTTGAAAACACACTCAAGCTCGCAGAATCAGTAGACCTTGAAATTGAGCTCTCACCATGGCGCTTCCCCACGTATCCAATCCCGGAGAACACTACGTATGATGACGAACTTCGCAAGGCGGTGTTTGCTGGTGTAGACGCAATGAACTACTCACTTACCGATGAGGTACGTGCCCGGATTGAGTTTGAGCTCGACGTCATCAAGCAAAAGGGGTTTTCTTCATACTTCCTTGTTGAAGCAGACCTTGTGCGCGCAGCACGAGAGATGGGTATCTATACCAACACTCGAGGATCTGCTGCAGGTTCCCTTGTCTCGTACCTCATGGGGATCACTACTGTTGATCCGATCAAGTATGGTCTGCCATTTGAACGCTTTTTGAACCCGCTTCGTCCTGGTATCCCTGATATCGACCTTGATATCGCCGACGACCGTCGAGATGATCTCATCATGTACGTCCGTCAAAAGTATGGCATGGGCGCAGTCGCACAGATCTGTACATTTGGAACGATGGCTGCACGAGGATCTGTCAGAGATGTCGCGCGCGCACTCGGGTACCCATACGCAGTTGGTGACAAAATCTCCAAAATGATCCCGATGGGAAGCCAAGGGTTCCCAATGACAATCGACCACGCACTCGAGATAGTTCCCGAGCTCAAAGAAGCATATGAATCTGACCGCCCAACACGCGAGATCATCGACATGGCCAAGAAAATCGAAGGTAACGTCCGCCATGTCTCGATCCACGCTGCTGGTGTTGTGATTGCCCCCACACCAGACATCACTGACTACACTCCGATCCAATACGACCCCAAAGGTGACCAAAAGGTTATCACCCAGTACGATATGTTCTCTGGTGGGCGTGACGGCGTCGTCAACATGCCAAAGTTTGACATGCTCGGGATCCGCAACCTGCAGTTCATCACTGGAGCTATCGAGCGTATCAAAAAGATCCGTGGTATCGAGATCGATATCGACAAAATCCCGCTTGATGACAAAAAGGTGTTTGCAATGCTCTCTCGAGGAGAAACAGTAGGCGTGTTTCAAATGGCTGGAGATGGTATGACTGCATACCTCAAGGAACTACAACCTACAAAAGTTGAAGACCTCATGGCGATGGTTGCGCTCTACCGACCAGGACCGATGGATGTGATCCCTGAGTACATCAAGCGCAAAAATAATCCAAAGCTCGTCACATACCTCGACCCTCGCATGGAAAAGTACCTCCAGGCATCCTATGGGCTCATCGTGTATCAAGACGACCTTCTCTTCTCGGCAATCGAACTTGCTGGGTATGACTGGCTCGAAGCTGACAAGTTCCGAAAAGCGGTTGGTAAGAAAATTCCCGCAGAAATGGCTGCACAAAAAGAAAAGCTCATGAAAGGCATCGTTGCCAATGGGCAAACAGAAGCGTTTGCAGAGCATCTCTGGAAACTGTTTGAACCATTCCAAGCATACGGATTCAACAAAGCACACGCGGCAAGTTATGGGATGGTTGCGTACAAAACTGCATACCTCAAAGCAAACTATCCTGCAGAGTACATGAGCGCCTGTATGACCGCAGAATCAGGCGACATCGAAACCTGTAGTCAGTACATCGAGGAAGCAAAGCGCATGGGATTTGTCATGCTTCCACCTGACGTGAACCAATCCTTCTCTGACTTTACTGTTGTAGTCGAAGACGCTGCCGTGACCAACAAGATCCGTTTCGGACTCGACAATATCAAAAACTTTGGCACCGATATCGGCAAAGCGATCATCGCTGAGCGCAAAGCAAATGGTGCATATCGCTCACTTGAGGATTTCCTCGAGCGCGTCCAACACAAAAACCTCAACAAAAAATCACTTGAAGCGCTCATCCTCTGTGGCGCGCTCGACGCCTTTGGCGAGCGCGCCACACTGCTTGCCAACATGGACAACCTCCTTGCCTTCCACAAAGGCATCTCTTCGAGTGGTCCTGTAAGTGAAAGCCTCTTTGGAGCGCTCGGCGACGCCGCGCCCAAGAGCGTACTCACACTCACCCCGACAGAGCCCGCCCCGCTCTCACAAAGGCTCTCGTGGGAAAAGGAACTGCTTGGACTGTACATCTCTGGACACCCCCTTGATCAGTTCACCGACCAGCTCGCAAAAGCAACCGCAACAATTGCAAGTCTCACTAGTAGCAAAAAGGTCGAGCGCGATCAGATACTCATCGCCCATATCAATAGCGTCAAAGTCATCATGACCAAATCAAATGCTCGTATGGCGTTTGTGACGCTACGAGACAAGACTGGTGCTGCCGAAGGTGTCGTGTTCCCTGAGTCATTCAAAGAGTTTGGCGCGCTCATCACAGAAGGTGCTGTCATGGTACTCAAATGCGGGACAAGCAAACGTGACGATCGCATCTCTATCACTATAGATAAAGCAAAGGTGCTTAGTTGACAAAAAGATATTGTTCTACTAAAGTATGAAAAACATAGTCATATGGCTATCTTATTTCCACCTTTAGAAATTCAAACACAAGAAGAAGTGCGCATACTTGAATTTACAGAGATAGGTCTCGGAGTACCTAAAGATGTTACAGACAAGGAATCAACAGAAACACTGTTTCCTTGTACTGTTACCTGGTGCCCAACCGAAACTGATGCACATGTTGCACAACTCTCTCCTGAACTAACCTCTGTGGGTAGTATCACAATCCTAGGATTTAGTAAAAACTACCTATTTCCAGGGGTGTACAAAAAAATAACCCTCGGAGTTAGAAAAATTGTGTTTGAATACGTACGGTGAGCCCCCTAAAAAGGGGGCTCATTTTTATACTAAAACCCCGCACAGATATTGTGCGGGGTTTTAGGTGTGATGGTTATCCATTGATGTCCATCTTTTCGATCTTGTTCATGATACCGAAGATATCTGCGGTATATGAAGGGATCACTGAGTTATATGCTTTGAGCTTCTGCTCGGTAGTCTTGTTGGCATAGTATCGAGCAGTACGCTCCATAGTGCCACCCAAGTGAGCTGCAACAGTATCGGTTGCTTCTTCGAAACTATCGAAGTGGATCTTACATGATCCCCACCCGTATGGGTTGTTACTATCCTTACAGATAAACTTTCCTCCTGTACTTTCGCGCATTGCGAGTGCAGGGAGAAGTCTCCAGTCAAGATCGTTCTTTTCTGCAGCAATAACCATCGCCATACCATGTCCAGCAAGCGGAAGGTCATACTGCGCAAAGTACGCATCGATCTTGGCAGCCTTCTCTTCTCGAGCGGTTTGGAGCGCGAGCTCTTCCGCAGAGATAGCTTCGGCAGAAGCCGTGATCTTGGAGACCGCCTCGTTGATAGATACCGTAAGGGTATTCATCGAGAGGTTGGTTGCTACTAAAGGAACAATGATAAATGAGTGAATGATTGTTTTTACTGTGTTTTTCATATGTTCCGGTTTAGCTCCGGAGGAACTTCGTGACGGTGGACTTTCATGCTTTGGACAACGTTTATTGCCCTTAGATGAAAAAACCCCATACACCAGGGTAGGTGTTGGGCATGTCAATATAGTAGCATATTGGATAGAAAATGTCAATGGTTAGACCATAGAAATACTATGTGTCAAATCAAAAATACCCTTGTAAAATAAGGGTATTTTGGAACACAAAGATTGACGTTTTGGCAAAAAAATTGTCTTATTTTGTCTTTCTACAAAAGCTATTTAGCAGGTACCTGTTCAGATGAGGGTTCTCCTGCCCCGATCCCAGAAATCATTGCTATTACTTGGTCTTTGAGGCGTTGTTCCATCTCTTTGAACAGTCTGGTTGCCTCCTTTTTGTACTCGACGAGTGGTTCTCGCTGGCCATATGAACGTAGTCCAACAGATTGGCGCATGTGCTCCATAGTATCGATGTGCTCAACCCAGAGCATATCGGTCGTATAGAGAACCACCTTGCGGACATGTTCCCAAAATGGATCTTCTCCTATGAGCGCTATCTTTCCTTGAGCAAGTGACTCAAGCCCTTCAGCAAAGGCATAGAAAGTACTCATGATATGCCCACGGTCACCCTCTACCATAGCCCGGCGGCGACTATACACGATGGAGCGCTGGTATGAGAGGACGGTGTCGTACTCGAGTGTGTATTTACGTGCGTCAAAATTAAATCCTTCGATCTTCTTCTGTGCTGATTCGAGGGCGCGTGAGACGATACTGTTGGTGATCGGGGTGTCGTCTGCCATGCCGAGGCGCCCCATCATGCTTTTGATACGCTCAGAGCCAAAGATGCGCATGAGATCATCATCGAGCGAGACGTAAAACTGTGTCTCACCTGGATCACCCTGTCGTCCTGCACGACCGCGGAGCTGATTGTCGATACGGCGCGCTTCGTGTCGCTCTGTACCGATCACATAGAGGCCGCCGAGCGCACGTACCTCGTCTTGCTCCTCTTGTGTTGAAGGGTTACCTCCGAGGATGATGTCCACGCCACGACCTGCCATGTTGGTTGCGATCACGACAGAGCCTTTTTTACCAGCTTGTGCAGTGACTTGCCCTTCTGATTCGTGGTTTTTGGCATTGAGTACCTGGTGTGGGATACCTACCTGCTTGAGGTACGCTGAGAGAAGTTCGTTTTTTTCGACAGAAACCGTACCGATGAGTACCGGCTGCCCCTTTTCGTGCAGTTCTTTGACCTTTTGGGCGATTGCTTTGAATTTGCCGTCTTCGGTCATGAAGATGAGGTCGCTATGATCTATACGCAAACTCTGTCGGTGTGGCGGAACAGTCACCACTGCAAGACCGTACACTTTCATAAACTCTTCCTCTGAGGTCTTGGCTGTACCAGTCATACCTGCGAGCTTGGTGTAGAGCTTGAAGTAGTTTTGATAGGTGATCGAAGCAACAGAGCGAGTTTCTTGTTCTATTTTGACGCCCTCTTTTGCTTCAACTGCCTGGTGAAGTCCTTCGCTCCAGCGTCTGCCTGGTTGCATACGACCAGTAAACGGGTCAACGATAACGACTTCTCCGTCTCGGATCACATAGTCCTTGTCTTTGTGAAAGAGTGCTCGAGCACGAACCGCAGTTTCGAGGTAGTGGACGTACTTGATACTTTTTTCAGTATACATATCGGTGATACCGAGGAGCTTCTCCGCCTTGGTGATACCAGCATCGGTGAGCTGGATAGCACGCTGTTTCTCATCAATCGTATAATCAACCTCTGGATCAAGCTTGGCTGCAACATCACGAGCTGTCTTATAAAAGCCTTCTGAATCAGCAACAGGGCTCGAAATGATAAGTGGTGTACGACTCTCGTCGATCAAGATAGAGTCTACTTCGTCCACAACAGCATACGCATGTGGGCGCTGGACGATTTGGTCTTTGGTTTGGACGAGGTTGTCACGCAGATAATCAAATCCAAACTGACTATTGGTACCATACGTGATATCTGCTGCATATGCTTCTTTGCGAGACACAGGGCGCAAAAACTGCTGCACTACTTTGAACGATCCTTTCTCGTCTCGTTCCTCGTCCATCTCTGTATGTGTCGGATCGTAGATAAAAGATGTGTTTTGGTCATTGATGATACCGACAGAAAGTCCGAGAAATGCATAAATCTCACCCATCCACGTCGCATCACGCCGTGCGAGGTAGTCGTTGACGGTCACCACATGCACACCGTTTCCTGTAAGCGCATTGAGATACACAGGGAGTGTCGCAACGAGTGTCTTTCCTTCACCGGTACGCATCTCTGCGATCTTGCCTTCGTGGAGCACCATCCCTCCGATGAGTTGTACATCATAGTGACGCTTGCCCATGGTGCGCTTTGCTGCTTCTCTGACGAGCGCAAATGCTCGTGGCAAGATATCCTCGAGCGTTTTACCGTTTGCAAGAGCAGCTTTGAGCTCCTGTGTTTCTTTGGGGAAATCACTATCGGCAAGTTTTGCAAGCTCCTCTTCGAGAAGGTTGATACTTTGGACCTTTTTTTGGTACGCGCCGAGTTGACCACGGTCAAACAATGACTGGAGAAATGTAAGTGCCATAAGACCATGACTATACCACGAAACAGCTCTTTTTAAAAGGCGAAACAAAATCCCCCATTGCTGGGAGATTTTGTTAAGTGGAAAAGAGTCAGAAGACTATCGCTTCTTTTTTGAAGCTTTCTTCTTTGCTACTTTCTTTGTAGCTTTCTTAGCTGACTTCTTCTTTGCTGCTTTTTTCTTTGCTGCCATAAGAGTGTGTATTGTTCTATTAATTTTCAGTGATGATCGACCACAGTTTGTGATTGAACGCGTTATCATCACTCGTACTTTAATTATCGCGTGCATCAATCACACATGCAATAATTTTTTTATAAAAAGTGTGGATAACTTTTTTTATTTTTCAAAAATATTTTTAAAAAAAAATATATAAAAGTTTTTTGAAAATATTTTTGTAGTAAAAAAATTCTCTTTCGAGAATTTTAGATTACCAATCTGGATTTTTTCTAATGAACCTGCCGGTAATAATGGTCGTGTATGTATTGCAATTATTTAACTTCTCACAAATAGACAGTCGATACGTATCTTGACCTATGTGTTCAATACTATACACACCGTGATAGCTAGTTGTGATAGCCGTTCCCACATATTCGAACGTCACATAAAAAAGTTCATGGGAACAAATACACTCACCTGCTTGCACCGACTTAGGTATCGAAGGAAGAACGTTAAATATCAACGCTACTATCAATGCAAAAGCTGCAATACCTAAAAAAGATTTCATATGTACTGTTTTTCTTGTACCCTAGCAAGGTTGTCTTGTGCAGTCAAACAAAACAGACCTCACCGAAGTGAGGTCTGTTTTGTCGTTATACCTTGTCATTTCCCGATCTGGCAACGGCGGGTGCTAACTCCACCACAAATGCCTATGTGAGCG
>CAYTXV010000004.1:0-64904 GCA_964441495.1 uncultured Candidatus Saccharibacteria bacterium | reverse complement strand
TGAAAAGCCGGCGTCCTAACCGTTAGACGATAGGGCCATGTGCGTACTATTGTACGGAATTTTTTATAAAAATCAAATGGCCCTGGAAACAGGGCCATTGTGAAGCTAACTAAAGCTGATTTCATGAAGATTGTCAGGTAAAGGGACCGCCTCGTGTAGGTAAACCTTTTTGGTTTTGACAAACTTCTGGATCAGGAACAAATCCCTTTTGTGTCCAATAATGTACAAAATTTCATCAGTTGTATCGGTTTGTTCGAGATCTCTGATGAAACTAAAAACAGGATTTTTGCGTTCGGCATCCTGGTAACATCTTGAAAAATAAGGGAGAACACTGATTTTTTTCTTGGGACCCTGTTGGTCATATTGCATGAATAGTGTGTCACCTTCAGCTGTAATAAAAATACCATCAGCTCTTTCTTTTGTGAGGTAGATTCCGACAGGTGTTTCAGGGACATTTGTACTAAAATGCGTTGACGGCGAAAAGGGTAGTAAGACAATTTCAGGTTTCAGATCTTTAATTGACATAGTGCATGGTTTTTTGTTTATTCTAAAATACCATATTTTCCAAAAAATACAAGATTATTCGCTTGTTTCAAAAAATAATGGTATAGTGTGCCCACAAAACTCGCGCGGTTAGCTCAGATGGTTAGAGCGCAGCATTGACATTGCTGAGGTCACAGGTTCGATTCCTGTATCGCGCACCAATACAAAAAGCGGCTCAGATGAGCCGCTTGTGTGTCCTATAAAAACCAATCTAATGAACTAATTGAAAAAGTGCCGCTACTTATAACCCCCTTCTTAAACCCTTCAGGTTTCAGTTGCCAATGTTAGGTTGTATAACTAGAAACCTATCAAGTAGCGGACACTTTTTTCTAACCCATTAAACTCTTTGTTAATCATAGCACCTATAGCAAATATTGTCAATACTTGCGGAAACGGAGAGATTCGAACTCTCGGTACAGTTACCCGTACGACGGTTTTCGAAACCGGTGCCTTCAACCACTCAGCCACGTTTCCAGTACTGGTTATTTACCAGTCTTGAGCCAGATATACAAGTCTTCAATAGCTTTGACCGCATCACCAGCTGCAATGTTGTTTTGGTGATAGAGTCCGTTGGTACAGTCACCAGCAGCCCAGATACCGAGAGTCTGTGTACGTTGGTTCATCGGATCGACGATGATTTTGCCCGACTGATCTCGCGCAACAGTATCTGCGACGAGATCTGTGTTAGGGATCTGTCCGATCTCGACAAAGACAGCGCTTACTGGGAGCTCAACAGTTTCAGGGTCGTCTTTTGCTTTGTACACGATACCTGAGACGAACTTGTCACCCTTGATTTCTACGATGTCGGTGTTGGTTAGGAGTGTCACGTTTGCAAGTGCTGTTGCTTTGGCAACAGTGATCGGATCTGCGCGATATGACTCACTGCGGTGGATGAGTGTCACGTGTGATGCATACTGTGCAAGTTGAAGTACTGCTTCGAGCGCCGCATTGCCACCACCTGCGACCGCAACTGGCATACCAGAGAACAGTGGACCATCGCAGGTTGCGCAGTACATGATACCTTTGTAATCAAACTGTGCAGCTCCAGGTACATCAAGCTTGCGGTGATGAGAACCAGTCGCGATGAGTACCGATCGAGCAGAGACACTCTCACTATCAGAAAGGGTTGCGACAAACCCATCAGCAGCTTTTGAGACACTCTGGACGCGTGTGCCGAGCTTGAGGGTGAGTGTGTGTGGTGGTTGCGCGTACGCTTCGATATGAGATTTGAGACTCTTGGCAAGGTCGATACCACTGATCTCGGGAGTACCGATCCAGTTGTAGATAGTATCCGAAACAGAAGACTGTCCACCGATTTCTTCGGCGATGAGTAGGGTTTTGAGTTGTTTGCGGGCAGCATAGACGGCTGCAGCACACGCTGCTGGTCCGCCACCGATGATGATGAGTTCGTAGTGCATAGGGTTTGAGTATACCGTTTCTATTCCAAAAACAAAATTCCAAAGTAAAAACCACTATTTCTTCGGTCCTCGGGTCAGTTCAGCCAGACACTCAGAAATAGTGGTTTTTACTTCTTCTTATTTCTTATTTCTTCGGAGAAATGCAGGGATCGCGCCAAAGTTATCGAGGTCGTCTTCGACAGTGTCAGCGATGTCGCTTTCTCGAGGTTCTGGCTTTTGCACCATGGGGCGCTCTTCGGCAGCCTGTGCTGTCATCTGGGCACGTTCAGCTGCTTGAGAAGCTTGTTCTTGTCGGTTGAACAACTCGCGACCTGACTGAGTAAAGAGTGTGCCCTTTTTGCCGTTTTCACTTGGAAATCCCGTTGCGATGACAGTTATCTTGATTTCACCCTTTTTCATACGATCATCGATGATAGTACCGATGATGACGCGAGCGTCTTTGTCGATGCTTTCGGTGATGACTTTTGCAGCGTCTTGGAACTCTGCCATGGTGAGGTCGTCGTTACTTGAGATCGCAAAGAGGACACCTTTTGCGCCGTTGATAGAGATATCTAGAAGCGGTGAGTTGATTGCTTGGATCGCTGCCTTTTCAGCACGGCCATCACCTGAGGCAAAGCCGACTCCCATGAGTGCGGTACCTGCGTCAGTAAGCACGCTTTTCATATCGGCAAAGTCGACGTTGATGATACCAGGAGATGCGATAAGCTCACTGATACCTTCGACTGCCTGACGGAGGACTTCGTCACAGCGCGCAAATGCGTCTTTGAACGTGGTGTCTTTACCAGCGATCGCAAGGAGGCGATCGTTGGGGATGACAATGATCGCATCAACCTCCTTTTCGAGTTCAGCGATACCTTGTTCAGCGATACGCATGCGCTGGTTGCCTTCAAAGAAGAACGGTTTGGTGACGACTGCTACGGTGAGTATGCCTTGCTCTTTGGCTTGGCGCGCAACGATCGATGCACCACCAGTACCAGTACCGCCACCCATACCACACGCGATGAATACCATATCTGCACCTTTGACAGCGTCTTGGATCTCGGCTTTGGTTTCTTCGGCTGCACGAGCACCGACTTCTGGGTTCATGCCTGCACCGAGACCTTTGGTGAGGTTTTTGCCGAGGTGGATTTTCTTGTCAGCGAGTGAGTTGTGCAGGTCCTGAACGTCAGTGTTCATCGCGATGAATTCGACTGAACGAACCTTGTTCTCGATCATGTGGTTGAGTGCGTTTTTGCCAGAGCCACCGATACCGATGACTTTGATGCGTGCTGCTGTTTCTATCTCAGGGGTGATTTTGGCCATAGATGGGTGCTCTACAAAATGAGTATGCATCTATACTAGCAGAACCCCAGGGAAGCGCAATGAGTATTGACAAGATCTTGTGCGCGTATCCTTCTATGGCATCAACTGTTTGAAAAAGTTTTTGATGACACCGATGACTCCATCAGCATCATGGGTTCGATGTGATGGAGCGCTCACACGATCGACGATACCCGTTGCTACTCCGTACGCAACAACAACACGTTGATCTTTGGAAGCTTTGGGACCAGAAACTGAAGGGAATTCGACAAAACCAATCTTGATCGGGATACGCAAAAGATTTTTTGCAACAGTTTCAATCATCGGGATCTGTGATCCGCCACCAGTGAGTATCGCACCTGCAGGTAGTAGTCCACTGCGACCGATCTTTTTGAAATACTTGTCGATAAGTTCAAAGATATCTGAGAGACGAGCTTCGATGATGTCATCGAGCTTTTTCTTGGAGATACTGTTGAAGCCAACAACACCAAGCTTCACACTTTCTGCTTCTTCGGGGCTGATGCGCAGTCCAAGCGCGATGTCTTTGGTGATATCGAGCGAGCCGATACCAAACACATAGAGTGACATTAGTGTGCCGTTTTCAAATACAGCAACAGAGGTTGTTTCTGCGCCGATGTCGATGAGTGCGCAGCCAAAGTTGCGCTGCAGGTCAGTCAGGAGTATCTGCTCAGTTGCAATCGGCGTTGCGGTGAAGCTGGTTACTTTGACACCGGCTTGTCCAACAACTGCGATGAGATCATCGAGATGTTGCTGCAAACAAGTCACAAAGAGTACATGTACTTCGAGTTTAAATCCTTGGACACCTTCAGGTCTTGTCGGAAGTTCTGTACCGTCGACGCGGAAACTTATCGGAAAGGCGTGCAAGATAACTTTGTTTTTGAGTTCTACTTTTGTTTCAGCATCTGCGATTGCTTTGTCGATGTCGAGTTTGCTGATGATCGAGTCAGCACGAGTAACCATAGCAGCCCCTGTTGCATACTCACACCCAACACCGACGCCACCAATCGCAAGACTTGCATGACGGATACGTTTCCCAGATTCTTTTTCGGCATCTCGTAGCGCTTGAGTCACAGCGCTTGTTGCTTCTTGTGCATTAACGATATATCCGTGACGCATACCGCGACTTGGGTTGATACCGACACCAACGATACGAGGAAGTTGTCCAGCCTGCTCGTGCTCACAGACAACAACACGAGTCAGTGATGTCCCGATATCAATGCCGACAGTTGTTGTGTGCTTCATGAGGATGAGTGTGTGAAGAGATGAAAAGAGTACAAAACTTCTTTTCCATACGCTCCATTGTACTCCCATGTTCCATTCCTTTCAAATGAAGCATACTGTGAATGCAGATAAATGTGACAAAATCATCGTACGAAAGATCAAACGATCGATGCTGTGCGCGCAGGATACTCGAACAGAGTATGATTTCACCACTCTTTGGTGAGAGTTCAAACGAGAGTGTGTTGGGGGTGTAGTCTTTGCCCCGGTGTGCGATGTTGAGTGCCTGTGCCTTTTGCTTGGGCACAAATGCGATAGAGAGATCGTAGCGCTTGCCGAGGATCTTGTCCTTAAGCGCCAAAAATGGCACCTCGGGGAGAGTGCCACTGTGGGAGATGGTGAGGTTAGGAAACTCAGTAACCATGTGTCTTACATCTTACCAAGCTTTTTGAGGCGCTCTACTTCTGCGCGACGAGCGAGGCTCTTGAGGCGCATGTTTTTGAGTGCGAGCTTGGAAGTGTCGCGAGATGCGTATCGATTTCCTTTAACTTTGGGGATGATACCTGACTCCTGCATCTTGCGTGAAAACCGGCGCAAGAGTGAAAGGCCGTTTTCATGAGGATTTTTCTTGAGTTCGATATTGGTCATTGACATGGGCGATATCGTACCATAGAGCGTGCGACTGAGCAAGAGCTAGAACCGCTCAGGATTTTGCTCGATTTTATAAGGGAACTTGAGACTGTCGAGAAACATGGTGAGCGTCATACTTTCTTCTTCGACATAGCTCGGTGTTGTTTTGATGATCCAGACGAGGAGAACTTTCATGCTTCCGGGGCTAATCCGTCGTGGCGCAAGTGCAGAAATATCTGCTCCAGCAAAGTATTCTTCGACAAGTTCTTTTATTTTGTGACGATGTCCTTCGGGGACAGTGAGCGATATTTTCAGTAGTGTGCCGTATGGTGGGTAGCCGATATCTTTGCGCAGAGCGAGTTCGTCTGCGATGATGCTATTTATCTTTTGTGTCTCAAGGTGTTTGGTAAATGCGAATGCTGGTGCGCGCGTGCAGACAATAACACCTTCACTAGATTGTTCGTTGCACTCCATGATAAGTCTGAGTGTTTGTTCTGTTGTGTAAAGTGAAGGTGTTGAGAGTATCCGATCAAAAAACGGGATGAGTGTGTAGTGGATCCCACGTAGATACGGGAGCACCTTTGTAGTGCCGACGATAACTGCAAACTTTTTGTGATGGATTTCATCGAGCAGCTTTTGGATACCAGGAGCATCAGGAGTCAGATCGTCATCGATGGCGTACACAGACTCTTTGTCGACAAGAGAAGCGATTTCATGTGCGATGCTTTCGGTGCCGATCGCAACAGGAGTGATGTTCCATGATCCGCAGTATTCACACAGATGTGTAGCAGGGAGCTCATCGCCGCAGTGTGTACAGACAAAGAATCGTTCTGACTCTCCATCACGGACCCGTGCGCGCAGTACCATCGGTAGTGCACACGTAGGACAGGCAACCAGTGTGCCGCAGTCACTACAGCGTGATAGTGGCGCGATACCTTTGCGGTTGGTGTAGACAAAGAGTCGCACTTTTTTCTTTTCGCCATGACGGATGAGATCCATGACTTCTGAAGGAAGCACAGTGCGATAATGTTCGATCGGGACGATGTGGAGTTTGTCGGGGATATACGCACGTGGCAGGTGGGCTGCACCCAGGCGCTCAAGTGTTTCAAACCGTGGCAGAGCATCTCCCCAGGTGAGCTCGACATGTGCAAGTTCACAAAACCCTTTGATAATGATGCGTGTATCGATGTTGTAGCGATCGTGTGTTTTGTAGAGCGTACTACTTTCGTTTTCGGCGATGACATATCCTAGATCACTGCGCGGTATCAAAAAGTATCCTGGTGTCACAAACACAAGGAGCGGACGTTCACTTGTTTTGATAAGTGCAAACGCACCACGAAGTGCCTTTTTGGTTGTTTTGCCATGTACTACGACAACATGTTTTTGGATTCCTTTGGAAAGGATATCTTTCCATTGTTCAAGTGCGCGAATCGTTGGTGCAACAAAGTACACACTTTGCTTTTCTGCAAACGCGCTTCTGATGAGTCGTTTGTATTGATCGGCTCGTTCTGTCTGTGTTGCAACAATGACATGTTCTTGTGATGATACTTCTGGAGGCGCGGGTTGTGTCTGTAGTAGATCAGAGAGCTTTTCTCCTTGCATGTACTCAAAGAGAAACTGTGGGATCACCGCACCAGCAACTGCTCCGAGCGGTGCAAAGGTAGCGATTGCTGCTGTTTGGAGTGCACCGATCGCTTGTTCAAAGTAGGGAAGATGTCCCAGTACTTGCTTGATCTTTTTGAGTGAAAAGGTTGCAGATTTGATCAGTGTTTTTGCTTCGGCAAGAGGTGTCGAGACACAGACGATGCCAACGATGAGCTGCTTGCCAAAGGGTACTGAAACAAGTGTTCCCGGCCGAAGTTCTGTCGGAGAGTAGTAAGTGAGTGTATCAAACGGGATCCCGCGGGCGATAGGGATGATTGTTGCCACGTGCATAGATGCACTATACTATCTATTAGTATTATGTGGAAAGCTACCAAAAAGCTCGGGATCGATCTCGGCACAACAAACACCTTGGTCTATCTCGCGGGCAAAGGGGTGGTACTCAACGAACCAACAGTAGTAGCTGTTGATCGGACGACAAAAGCAATCGTTGCTATCGGTCAAGAAGCAAAAGATATGATTGGCAAAACCCCAGATACGATCACTGTCTATCGCCCGATGCAAGATGGAGCAATCGCTGACTACAACATCACGTATGCGATGCTTCGCTACTTCATCACCAAGACACTCGGACGAACAACACTCTTTAAACCAGATGTGCTTGTTTCTGTTCCCGCAGGGATTTCCTCTACAGAGCGACGCGCAGTCATCGAGGCAACCATCCAGGCAGGCGCCAAAAGTGCCATCATCGTCAAAGAGGCAGTACTTGCAGCGCTCGGCGCTGGTGTTGCGATCAACGATGCAAAAGGGTGCATGATCATTGATTCGGGAGGAGGAACAACTGATGTTGCGGTTATATCGCTCGGTGGTATCGTCGCATCGACATCGGTTAAGTGTGGTGGTAACAAGCTCGATCAAGCAATCATCGACTACATCAAACGCACCCACAACGTTGTTATCGGAGACCAGACCGCCGAAGAACTCAAAAAGACACTTGCTTCTGCGCTCCCTATCAATCCAGATGTTACTGGTCAGGTCAAAGGTCGCGATGCGGTATCTGGACTTCCTGTTACGATTAGTGTAACTACCAACGAACTTGCACGAGCGATTGACTATGAACTCAAACTCATCATCAAAGGCATCAAGAGCGTGCTTGAGCAAACACCACCTGAGCTTGCAAGCGACATCATCGACAACGGTATCGTCATGACAGGTGGGACAGCAGGGCTCGCGCACTTCCCAGCGCTTATCGAACAGCAGACAGGTATCACTGTACGTGTTGCAGATGATCCACTATACGCAGTTGCCAATGGTACAGGGATACTCCTGGGACACCTTGATGAATATAAGCGCTCTATCCTTGTAAAGCGATGATGTTTACACAGTACCTCCCACAACGGATATTTCTCATGCAGGGTGATGAAGAAACCTATCGCAAGGTATGTGCGCTTCAAGATCAACACACACTCCACGCGCTTACTGTAGCGCGCTTCACGATGGACGATGCTCGTACGGTAGCAACATGGATTACTGAAGGCACAGGCACAGAGCGGATACTCGTTATCTATACACCGGTGTTTATGCCTGAAGCTGCACAGGTACTCCTCAAGTCTTTTGAAGAACCTGATATGCATACAGTTGTTGTACTTATCACGCCGTACCCATATGCCATCCCGCAAACAATCAGGTCGCGCGTCATGCTTTTGCCACTAGAGAACCGAACAGTTGCGACCCTTGAAATAAAAAAGAGCGCACTC
Organism: uncultured Candidatus Saccharibacteria bacterium; assembly: GCA_964441495.1. Classification (GTDB taxonomy): domain Bacteria; phylum Patescibacteriota; class Minisyncoccia; order Phycocordibacterales; family UBA9973; genus UBA4124. The sequence goes on along the minus strand of CAYTXV010000004.1, from coordinate 56,416 downwards.
CTTGAATACGTCAAAAAAGAATTTGGAACCGATCGCGTCGATGATGCTGCAACAAAACGTGCTGATGCCACACGATTTCTTGATCAGCTTGAGGTGCTTGTTGGGCGCGATATGGCAAAGGCCCGTGCGATCTATGAAGCAAAAGCGCTCCTGTTCAAAGCAAACATGCCAACAAAGTTTGTTGTTGAATATGCAGTGACCGCAGTCTTGTAGTGCTATACTTTGGCAAAACCTACGCCAATGAAAAAAATACTGTTCCTGCTTTTTGTATGTGCTGGAGCGCATGTATATGCACAAGATACCCTCTATCTTGCAAAAAGGGTAACCCTTGTTTCAGTAAGAACCGTCCCTGGTGGCTACACAAAAGTTCGTGTTTTGGAAACAGTTTCTACAACTGCACCAAACACATTTTGGGCCAAGGATCACGATCTTGTAGTCCTTCGTCAGAAGGTTCGAGATAGTGCAATGCATGTTGTTATTCGAGCACATAAGCTTTTAAAGTATTATCCTGCACCAAAAGAGTGATCAATAAGAACCTTTTCCAAACAAGCGAAAAGGTTCTTTTGTGCTATAATCGTCACCGTATGTATACGTTAGATCAATTTAAAAAAGATGCAGCACAGGCACGAGAGTGGCTTGTGAAAGAATACTCACAGATCCACACCGGTCGAGCAGCTCCAGCACTTCTGGATGGTGTGCAGATAGAGAGTTATGGATCGTTTCAGCCCGTCAAGAACGTCGCAAGTATCAACATCGAAGACCCCAAGACACTTCGTGTTGCTCCCTGGGACAAATCTCAAATCAAAGACATCGAGCGCGCGCTTCATAGTGCAAACCTCGGCTTTTCTATCGCGGTTGACGATGCTGGTGTACGTGTGATCATCCCTCCGCTGACGACAGAAACCCGGACACAGCTTGCCAAGATCGCCAAAGAAAAACTTGAAGACGCACGTATCACAGTACGCAAGGCTCGTGAAGCTGCGCTCGGCATGCTCAAAGACGCTGATCTCCCCGAAGACACACTTCACAAAGCAAAAGATGAACTACAAAAGCTTGTTGATGATGCAAACGCAGTACTTGAAGCAGAATACAAGCGTAAAGAAACCGATATCCAGAGTTAGGAGTGATGACTGTCATTATCTTTATTGCAGTGTTGCTCGTCACAGTGCTCGTTCATGAGTGGGGACATTACATTGCAGCCAAAAAAAGCGGCATGCTTGTCGAAGAGTTTGGGTTCGGTATCCCTCCACGTTTGTGGTCATGGACACATGGTGAGACAACCTACTCTATCAATGCGCTTCCAATCGGAGGCTTCGTAAAGATAGCAGGGGAAAACGGCCAGGAAAGCGGTGTATCTCCCGAGCGGCAGTTTGATAGTAAGCCTTGGTACAAAAAGACACTTGTGCTTGTTGCTGGTGTTGTATGTAACTTTATTCTTGCAATCGTTTTGTTTAGTGTTGGGTACATCATCGGACTTCCGGGCGTAACCCCAAACGGTACGCCAACTGTGGTGAGCACTGTTGCCGGTGGACCTATTGCACAGAGCGGAATCGTCGTTGGAGACAAGATTGAAAGTATCCGTATCGGCACGCAAACACTCAAAACAATCGATACAGCACAACTACGTGAGAAACTTCAAGCAACAACGACTGATGTTGTCGTGACCTATACGCGTGACGGTGTTGAGTCTAGTGTTTCTATCACTCCGGACGCGCAGAGACATATCGGTGTTGCTATCGAACCGATTGGTACTATCAAACAACCGCCACTCAAAGCACTTGCAACTGCATGGCACCAAAGCATAGGACTTACTCAAATGATATTTGAGACACTGGGCGGTTTGATTGTTGGACTTTTTAGTGGACAAGGTTCAACGATCGGTCTTGTTGGACCTGTCGGACTTGCACGTGAAGTCGGCACTGCTGCAACTATTGGGTTCACCTACCTCCTTGCGTTTGTCGCAACGATTTCTATCAACCTTGCAGTGCTCAACATCTTGCCATTTCCAGCGCTCGACGGCGGGAGACTCATCATCGTGTGGGCCGAAGCGCTCACAGGGCGCAAGTTTTCAAAAACAGTTGTAGGTATCATTCACACAGTAGGATTCTTGATACTCATCGGACTCATGGTGTTCCTCACGATAGGGGATATCCGCGCTGCACTATAGCTGCTCACCTCAAAAACCATTGCTATATAAGGGTCAAATACCACACTGAGAGTATTTGACTTTTTTTATATCCATGATAAAGTGGGATATACCAATTAGATATATACCAATCACCACATATGCCAGTTATTAGTTTCAAACCAAAACAGGTCACCAAACGCCTCCTTTCGAACCTCCACGACCGAGCATACGACATCATCGTCAACCGATATGGATTGAGTGATGCTGCTGACTCAAAAACGCTCGAAGCGATCGGTAAAAAGTATGGGATCACTCGTGAGCGTGTTCGTCAGATCGAAAACGCAGCACTCGCAGCCATCCGCAAAAGTGATATATTCAAGGCTGAACACAAAACATTTGGTGAACTCAAAGCGCTCATGGAGTCTGCTGGTGCATTGGTACATGAAGACGAATTTCTCTCATACATCTCAAAAGATAAAGCAATCCAAAATCATGTTCGCTTCTATCTCGTCCTCGCAGATGAGTTCAAGAAACTCAAAGAAGATGATCATTTCAACGCACGTTGGACAATCGATGAATCTCTTTCAACTGCAGTACATGAAGCACTTCACAGCGTATACCGATCACTTGATGACAAAGAGCTTCTCTCCGAAAACGATCTCGTAACACGATTTCTCAAAGAAATCACTGATGTTGCAGTTCAGTACAAAAATGAAGAAGTCGCTCGTCGCTGGCTCAAGATCTCAAAGAAAATCGCAAAAAACCCTCTCGGTGAATGGGGTCCTGCAGAATCTCAAAATATCAAAACTCGTGGGATCAAAGACTATGCATTTCTCATGATGCGCAAGCACGGCTCTCCGATGCACTTCCGTGAAGTTGCAAAAGCAATCCAAGATACCTTTGGCAAAAAGACGCACGTAGCAACAACACACAACGAACTCATCAAAGACCCACGCTTCGTACTCGTTGGTCGTGGATACTACGCACTTGCTGAATGGGGTTACAAGCCAGGTATCGTACGTGATGTTATCAAAGAGATATTGGCAAAAGAAGGCCCGCTTACCAAAGAAGACGTGATCGATCGTGTACTCAAAGAGCGCTTCCTCAAGAAAAACACTATCCTTGTCAATCTCCAAAATCCAAAATACTTCAAAAAGCTTTCCGATGGTACCTACACTGTGGTAAAATAACCACACTATGGCAGACGCAGGAGGTGGATCGGGTTGGGATGCATTTGAGATAGCACTCATCGTGCTCCTTGCAGCAGGTATCCTCATGCGGCTCACTACTGGTAAGGCACTTTTTGAAGAGTCTGCACCAAGTACTTCTTCTCAAACAACAACAATTAGCGCACCAACACCACAAGACACCTGCGGACTCTCTGTTGTCTCGCCACGTCCACTTGAAAAGGTGCACGCATTTGTGACTGTGACCGGTGCAACGATGAGCTGTCAGTGGCCATCTACACAAACAGTGGCGCTCTACGCGCAGGTAGTCGATGGCAAAGGTGTCCCTGTTTCTGCATACACAACGATCCCGCCAACAGATGTTCAGGGTGAGACCACAACATTTAATACAACAGTGGTACTCACGACTGTCCCCAAAACCAAATCAGGATATCTCATCCTTATCCCCGCAAAGGCAACAGGGCCACAAACAGTAACTGCACGCATACCGCTCACGTTTGTGAAATAACTTGCTATACTATCCATATGCAGCCGCTCGTCCTCGCACAACTTTTTGATACGTTATTGTTGTGCGGTATCTTTGCATTTGTCGCGGTTCTCGCATGGAACCTTTGGGTGACATACGTCAACACGCTGTATCTACGATCAGTTGAGTGGGTGATACTCGAGATCATTCCTCCCAAAGAAGTGCACAAATCTCCTGAAGCCATGGAGCTCGTGCTCAACACGCTCCACGGCGGTGGTGCTGGTAACTGGTACGAGAAGTATTGGAAAGGTGAACTCGCGCAGTACTACTCGCTCGAGCTTGTCTCAACAGAAGGCAAGATTCATTTTTATGTTCGCTTTGCCAAAAAGTTTCGCAAAGCATTTGAAGCGCAGCTCTATGCACAGTACCCGCAAGCAGAAGTGCGCGAAGTTGCTGACTATACAGCATCGATACCAGGATTTGATTCTGGCAAAATCGGTATATTTGCATACAACCTCAAACTAGAAAAGGATGACCCTTATCCGATCAAGACGTACGTAGACTTTGGGCTTGATCGTGCAATCGGTTCACTCGAAGAAGAGCAGCGTATCGATCCGATGACGCCGACACTTGAAACGATGGGTTCTATCGGTATCGGTGAGCATATCTGGGTGCAGATCAACCTTCGTCAAGCCATCAAACGTCACAGCGTCAAAAAGGGCGAAGAAACCGAAGAAGGAAAGGCATGGAAAGACAAAGCAAAAAGCATCGTCGAAGAGCTCAAAGCAAAAGCAAACAGTAAGGATGCTGAAGGCAAGACAGTTGCAGGGCGCCTCACCAAAGGTCAGCAGTACGTTATCGAAGCGATTGAGCGCAACTACAACAAACCAGGGTTTGATTGTGGTATCCGCGTCCTGTACATCGCCAACAAAGACAACTTTAGTGGCAACACGATCACTGCGTTTACAAGTATGTGGCGCCAGTATGCAAGTGAGGATCTAAACACGCTCAAGATGTCAGACCTTACCAAGACACCTGATGCAATGCCGTGGAAAGACCCTCTCGATCTCAAAGTCAAAAAGATGAAGAAAGACTTTCTCGATGACTACAAAGATCGCGCGTTCTTTTATGGTGGGTTCAAGTTTACGAAACTCAAAAAGTACTTTACACACCCCGAAAACTCAGGAAGCAAAGGATTTGTTCTCTCGAGTGAAGAACTCGCAACCATCTTTCATTTGCCAGGTCGTGTAGTAGAGACACCAAACTTTATCCGTATCGAATCCAAAAAGGGAGAACCTCCAGCAAACCTTCCTATCTAGTATGCATCGATCAACCCTCATCAAACTTGTTCTTGCTGTCGTTTGTGTCGCTCTATTGGTCTATCTGTTTGAGCGATTTATCGCAGCACCGAGCGATTTCCCAGCGCCATACAGGCTCACGATCGAACAAGGTCAGACAGTGTTTTCGGTTTCTCGTGAGCTCAAGAAAGATAGCGTGATCAAATCATCCCGGCTCTTTGAGATCTGGATGATCGCGCTCGGGGGCGAACGTACCATGAGTGAAGGTGAGTATTACTTTGAACACCCTGTCTCATCATTTGAGATCGCGCTCCGTATCTCTGGGAGGCAGTTTGGTATAGAACGCAAAAAGGTAACATTTCCAGAAGGATTTACGATGAAGCAGATGAGTGAGCGACTCGCAGCGACATTTCCAGGATTTGATACCGCAGTGTTTCTCACACTCGCCAAAGGCTCTGAGGGATATCTCTTCCCGGATACATATAGCTTCTTCCCATCGGTGACTCCTGATGTCGTCGTGACCGTGCTCAAGCGCAACTTTGCAACCAAGCTCGTACCACTTGAACAAAGTATCGTTACCTCTGGTCGCACACGAGCAGACATCATCACGATGGCTTCTATCATCGAAAAGGAAGCAGACAATGCCGACGAAATGCCTATCATCGCAGGTATCTTGTGGAAGCGCTATGACAAAGGGATGCCACTTCAGGTAGACGCACCGTTTCTCTATACACTCGGCAAAGAAAGCAAGGAGCTCACGCGCAAAGATCTCGCATCAAACTCTCCATACAACACGTATCGCAACAAAGGACTCCCGCCAACACCGATCAGTAACCCGGGTCTCGATGCGATCAAGGCGGCGATCGCTCCGGAGCAGTCTCCATACTGGTTTTATCTTCACGGAGATGATGGCACGATCCGCTACGCAGTCACGTACAAAGAGCATCAGGCAAATATCGCCAAGTACCTGCGCTAATTGTGCTATACTGGTGCACCTATGATTTTGCAGCAGCGACTTGCATTTGTTGATATCGAAACAACAGGACTCGATCCAGAGCGAGGAGAAATCATCGAACTCGCAGTAGTGCTTGCAGAGCTCAAAGACGAAGTATTAACTGTTGTTGACCAGCTCGATCTCAAAGTTGCGCCCAAGCATATCGAAACAGCTGATGCGCAAGCGCTTCGTATCAACGGATATAACGAAGCAGATTGGATATTTGCAGTCACTATCGAAGAAGCACTCAGAGCATTTGTCGACAAAACATCGGGCGCAGTATTTGTTGCGCACAATGCGACGTTTGATTATGGATTTATCGAAACCAACTTGCGACGATATCAGATCGAGAGCAAGCTCCACTATCACAAACTCGACACGCTCTCGCTTGCATTTGGTATCCTGCATACCAATGACGATATCGGCAAGCTTTCACTTCGCGCGCTCTGTGAGAAATACAGTATCGAAAACAAAAAGGCACACTCAGCATTTGCCGATGCATATGCGACATACGAAGTCTTCAAAAAATTGATGAATTTGAAATAGGTTGTGGTAGTATCACTTTTGTGAAGTCTCAAAAACAAAAAATCTTTGTAGGGATATCGGGTGGAGTTGATAGCTCTGTTGCGGCGCACCTCCTTATGAAAGAAGGCCATGAGGTGCATGGCGTCTTTGTAAAGACGTGGTCGCCGGAGTGGCTTCCATGTACCTGGGTGGACGAGAAGCGCGATGCGATGCGTGTGTGCGCACACCTTGGGATCCCATTTCATTTTGTAGAAGCAGAACAAGAGTATCGAGATGGTGTTGCGCAGTACATGATCGATGAGTACAAAGCCGGCCGTACACCCAACCCAGATGTGCTCTGTAACCGCGTGATCAAGTTTGGCATCATGTGGCAGTACGCGCGTGCACACGGCGCCGATGCGATCGCAACAGGACACTATGCACATACTGACGGCGTTGCCCTCATGCGAGGTGTTGATGAAGGCAAAGACCAGTCGTACTTCCTCTGGATGATCACTCAAGGAGAACTTGCGCACATACGCTTCCCGCTCGGGCAACTACACAAAGATGAGGTACGCAGCATTGCCCAAAAAGCCGATCTCTTTACCGCTACCAAAAAGGATAGTCAAGGTATCTGCTTCCTGGGAGATGTGGATATGCGCGAGTTCCTCTTGCACTATATAGAACAAAAGAAGGGAGACGTACTTGATCAATACGGAGAAGTGATCGGTGAGCATGATGGTGTGTGGTTCTACACACTCGGTGCTCGTCACGGATTTCGTATCACCAAACAGGGAACACATGACCCTCGATACTATATCGTCGGCAAAGATCTGCAGCGCAATACACTTACAGTCAGTACAGAACCGCTGCGTACTGAGGTTTTAGGCGATACAGTGACGCTCACACTTCGTGATACCAACTGGTTTGGCTCATATGATACAACCTGCGACTACATTGCACAGATCCGCTATCACGGCGAATCGATCCAGGCGCGCATCATCTCTGATACACAGGTTGTGCTCACCTATAGCGGCGTTATCGCGCTTGGTCAGTCAGTCGTGCTCTATGAGGGAGATCGTGTTGCTGGGGGAGGTATCATTGATCAGGTGCACTAATGTGCGATATACTTTACGCATATGATGATACTTGATCCTATGACGACGAGTTTACTTGTAGCGATGCTGCTCGGTATGGTGCTCGGTGTTGAACGGTTTCTTGCGCACAAAACCGCAGGTATGCGTACCTACACACTCATCTCGATGGGGTCAGCGATGTTTGTGATTATCTCGCAGATGGTCGCAGCGCACCATGCAGGAGAAGTCTTTGATCCGCTCCGCATGGCAGCACAGGTTGTTGCAGCTGCAGGATTTCTCGGAGTTGGGGCGATATTTCACAACGATCAGCGCGTAAGTGGTATCACAACTGCATCTGGTATGTGGGTTGCGGCAGGGGTTGGTATGGCGGCAGGTTTTGGACTTTATCGACTCGCAATCATCGTGACGATCCTCGCACTATTTACATTTGTGGTGATGTGGTTTCTTGAGAAACAGCTTCGCAAGCTTCCATTTGACCACAACCAAGAACCTCCGACTCAGTAACTCTCGCATAGCCTCGCAAGAGGTTTTTTGCTATGATGGCGGGTATGGAAAATCCTTTGCTTTCGTATATAAAAAATATTACAAACGATTCGTACATACCATTTGATAAAATTCTTCCCGAGCATTTTGAACCAGCATTTGAGATTTGTTTTGCAGTAGCACGAAAAAATCTGGCAAGTATAATTGCAAATACTGAAAAACCAACATTCCAAAATACTCTCGAACCACTTGAAGCTTGTAGTAAAGACTTGGATACTGTCTATAGTATTTTCCATAATTTAAAAGAAGCGCATACAAACAGCGAGATAAACACTATTGCAGAAAAGATATTACCAAAAATTTCTGAGTGGGAAAACGACATATTACTTAATGAGCAGTTATTTGAACGTATAAAAGTTGTATTTGAAAACAAAAACCAGTCTTTGTCTCCGGAACAGCAGAGATTGTTGGAAAGAAAATATAATGCTTTTGTTAGAAAAGGAGCACTCCTTTCTAATGAGAAGAAAAAAGAATTGCGAGAAATTGATCAAAAATTGGTGTTACTTAGTCAAAAATTTGGACAAAATCTACTTGCGGCAACAAACGAGTACCGATTGGTAGTTACTGACTCTTCACAACTTGAAGGTCTACCTGCTCGTATAATCGAGGCCGCTAAAGAGGAAGCTAGAACCGAAGGTAAAAGCGATTCATGGGTCTTTACATTAAAACCACCAAGTTACGGTCCCTTTATTGAATTTGCAAAAAATGAAGAGCTTCGAAAGCAGTTATGGTTTGCATACAATTCGCGTGCTCTTGGGGGTAAATACGATAATGCGTCTGTTGTTTTAGATATTGTGCAACTACGCAACAAAAAAGCATTACTTCTCGGATATAAGAACCATGCTCATTATGTACTCGAAGATAGAATGGTAAAAAACCAAGAAAATCTTAATGTATTTTTTGACACACTGCAAAAAGTAGCAAAACCGAGAGCTGAACAAGATATACGAGAGCTTCAAGAATATAAAAATAAGATAGATGGGGTTTCAACTCTTTACCCGTGGGATCTTGCATACTATTCGGAAAAACTTTTGAAAGAAAAATATCAGTATGATTCAGAGGAAACAAGAGCATACTTTTCTATTGATAGTGTTATGCAGGGTATTTTTGATCACGTAGATCGTTTGTATGGCATAAAAGTAAAGCAGCGTTTTGATATTCCGGTATATTGTTCAGAAATTACCGTGTACGAAATAATAGATACGGATGATAAAAGTCTTGGAATTGTGTATTTTGATCTGTATCCTAGAGAATCAAAAAGAGGTGGCGGTTGGATTGATGCACTGCGTATACAACACATGACCGAAGGGGTGGATCTACGACCTCATTTGCTTATTGTTTGTAATCTTACTAAACCAGTAGGTTCGTTACCTGGATTATTAAACGAATATGAAGCGCGCACAATTTTCCACGAGTTTGGACACGCCTTGCATGTTTTATTTTCAACATGTACATATCGTTCATTATCAGGATTTAATACTGTATGGGATTTTGTTGAACTTCCATCGCAATTGTTCGATACATTTTTGACTGACCCAAAAAGTATTAAGCTTGTTGCAAAACACTATGAAAGTAGTGAGACTATGAGTGATGAAATGATTAATAAGGTATTGTCCGCAAATAAATTTCAAGCAGGCATGAAAATGTTATCTCAGTTGGGTTTTGCATATATAGATCTAAAATGGCATGATGGTTCATTTATAGACGTGAAAGATATAGAAATATTTGAAAAAGAGGTTAGAAAAGAATATAGGGTTATTAATCCTTATCCAGGTACTGCTCAATCTACTATCTTCAAGCACGTGTTTGATGGAGGGTATGATGTGGGGTATTACAGTTATCATTGGTCCGAAGTATTGGCCGCTGACGCATTTGAATATTTCAAGGAGGATGGTCTATTTTCAAAGACTATAGGTTCAAAATTTAGAAAAGAAATACTTTCTAGGGGTGATACGGAAGACCCTGCAACTCTTTATAGAAATTTTCGTGGAAGAGATGCTGATCCAAAAGCTCTTTTACGCAAAAAGGGGCTTATGTAAGAAATTGCAAAATGTTAAAAAAGTTGTAGTATGGTACAAACTTTTAAACCTATACACATATGGGCTCCGATGATTTCCGTAGTTTTTATCCCACAGAAAGTAGTAAACCTCTCCCGTTACAAAAAGGTGATCCTGTCCGCTTCAAAAAGAACCAAACAGATCAATGGCAAGACGGCTATGTCGTACGATATACTCAGCCTGAGAATGCTGTGTTTGTCAGCAGACTTGCATCAGATCATCCTGAGTATTCAGAAAAGGCAGATTCACTGGAACTTGTGAAGCTCTTTGAAGGGCTTCTTGAGCGGAAAGAAATCTTTTAACTACTTAACCAGCCGGCATGTGCCGGCTTTTTTTATTAGCTATTTTTTGCTACAGTACTGCCATGACATCTAGCGAAATCCGTAAACGATTCCTTGACTTTTTTGCTGCTCGAGGACATGCGATACTCCCTTCAGCTTCTCTCGTACCCAAGAACGACCCCTCGGTCCTGTTCAACACTGCGGGTATGCAGCCACTTGTCCCATATCTCATGGGAGAGACACACCCGCTGGGCACGAGACTTGCGAGTTGTCAGAAATGCGTTCGCACGGGAGACATCGAAGAGGTGGGTAACCACAAGAACCTCACGTTTTTTGAAATGCTCGGCAACTGGTCACTTGGAGATTATTTCAAAGAAGACGCGATCAAGTGGAGCTACGAGTTTCTCACAAGCAAAGACGAAGGACTTGGACTTGATCCAACGCGTCTCTATGTCACGGTATTTGAAGGTGATGCAGATGCACCACGTGATATGGAAGCCGTTGAAATATGGAAGCAGTATATCCCTGAGCACCGCATCTATTTCTTGCCCAAGAAAAACAACTGGTGGAGCGCAGGAGACAATGGACCATGTGGTCCTGATACTGAGATGTTTTATGATGTTACCGGCACACTGGGCGACATGACGCACGATGAGTATGTTGCTGCAGACGATCAAGGAGACGTCGTTGAGATTTGGAACGATGTGTTCATGCAGTATCTGTCAAAAGATGGCAAAGTAGTTGGGCAACTTCCGCAAAAGAACATTGACACCGGAAGCGGGCTCGAGCGTATCTCGATGATCGTGCAAGGCAAGAGTACTGTGTACGAAGCAGATATGTTTGCGCCTGTGATGGCCAAGATTTCACAAGCAGCTGAGCGTTACGATGAGCGCGCTGCACGTATCGTTGCAGACCACACACGTAGCGCGGTGTTTATGATTGCTGATGGCGTACTTCCGAGCAACAAAGATCAGGGATACATCTTGCGCAGACTCATTCGTCGTGTAGTGATGCAGGCGCGAGTGCTTGGACTTCCTACTCATTTTATCGGAGAGCTCGCGGTGCTCTTTGGTGAGCTGTACAAGGATGCGTACCCAGAACTTCTTTTGCTCAGTATCCAGTCAGTCCTTACTCAAGAAGAAGACAAGTTTTGCAAAACACTCGAGTCAGGACTCAAAGAATTTGAAAAAGGGACCGATGCATTTACACTTGCAACAACATACGGATTTCCGATCGAGCTTACACTTGAACTTGCCCAAGAAAAGGGTGTCACGATTGACCGCGCGCAGTTTGATGCACAGATGAAGGCACACCAAGACGCATCTCGCGCAGGTGCAGAGCACAAGTTCAAGGGTGGCCTTGCCAACACGTCAGAGATGACGACCAAGCTCCATACAGCGCATCACCTCCTCCTCAAAGCACTCCAAGAGGTTGTCTCTCCAGATATCCACCAAAAGGGAAGTAACATCACCGAGGAACGTCTTCGTATCGACTTTAACTTTGATCGCAAACTTACCCAAGAAGAGCTTCAAAAGGTAGAAGCGCTCGTAAATGAAAAAATCCGCGAAGACCTCAGTGTCACTCGTCGCGAAATGCCGCGCGCGCAAGCAGAAGCACTCGGCGCAGAGATGGAGTTTGGCACCAAATATCCCGATGTTGTGTCGGTGTATATGATCCATGATGCGCATGACAACATTTTTTCCAAAGAATTTTGTGGTGGACCACACGTAGAGCGTACAGGAGTGCTCGGTACGTTCAAGATTCTCAAAGAAGAAGCGTCAGCTGCGGGTATTCGTCGTATCAAAGCAACACTTTCATGATATACTTGTGACATGTCGTCACACGAACACGTGTTTGCAGTTTTTGATATTAGTTCAAGTTCTGTTGGAGGTGCACATGTACTCCTGCGCAAAGAGGTGTGCCCCAACGCACTCATGCTGGCATCGTCTCGCGTAGAGTCTGTCATCAGCGAAGACATCGATATCAAACGCTTTGTTGGCAAGACTACAGGAGCACTCGAGCAGGTCATCGCCGATATACACACCCGTGATCTACACAAACCTTCTGTGGTACAGGTTGTCCTTGCCTCACCATGGTATACATCCCAAACCCGTACTATCACCTACCGCAAAGACAAGCCATTTACCTGTACCAAAAAGTTCATCGAATCTCTCATCGATGCCGAGATTGCTCATATCATGCAAAGCGATGGACCCTTTGGTCCCTATGGCAAAGAGTCGCTCATCATCGAGAAGCAAATCTCGGGTATCAAGCTCAATGGATACCTTACCCATACTCCGTACGGCAAACAAGCAACAACACTTGAGTGTACACTTATCGTCACTATTGCACCCAAGGGGATCCTCGATGTCTTTACTGATACCATCAAACGCGCCTATGGAGCTCGACCGATACGCTATACAACAGGTGCGTTTACGACGTTCATTGTCGGCAGAGACAGGCTCCCGATCGAGAGTACTTGCATGATTGTAGACGTCGGTGAAGAAGTCACTGATGTTGCCTTTGTCAAAGACGGTATGCTGGCGTACCAGCACTCGTTCCCAGTCGGTACATTTGGACTCTACCGCGCACTTGCAAAGCAGGGTAGTGATATCATTCACGAATCACGAGCACTCCTTGAAGGTTATCGCCTCGGCAAAGTTGCTCCGCAAACCAAAAAGCGCGTCGAGCGAGCAATCACTACCTATAGCAAGGAGTGGCAAAAGGGGCTCGAGCAGGTTCTCGAAACAGGTCACTATGGGTGGTGTATCCCGCACCAGATACTTCTCGTTGCGCACGAGCGATTTGAGGCGATATATACCGGCGTCATACAAAAGGATCCAATCATCAAGCATAGTTGTGGCCGCATAGAACCTATCGTTATCTATGTCGACGAATCAACACTCGGTACAGCGATTGGGGTCAGCGACCATATGCCGATAGATATTCCACTTGCGATCGGTGCGGTATTTGCTGAGCGTCTTGTATAATCTTGTATACTAGTATCTATGAAGCTCTACGACGTTATCAGAAAAGAAGAGTTGGGAGAAGAGGTACCAGAGTCAAAGCCTTCACCGCAACAAGAAAAGCCTTCTCGCAAACCTCTCATCACCACTCACAGGCACGTCTCATGGAAAAAGATCGGTGTGATCGCGCTTGTGCTCATCTTTTTTGCACTTCTGTATGTTATCGGTATGAAGTTTGCCCATGCAAAAGTCGTCGTCAAAGAGCGTACCATCCCATTTTCACTTGATGGAGCAGAATTTGAGCTTGTTCATGAAGGTAAAGAAGGTGAGGGTCGCCTCTCGTTCCAAACTATGGTTGTTTCTGCTGAAGTGTCGCGTCAGGTGTATGGTTCAGAGGTTGCACAAAGTACAAGTTATGCAAAAGGAAACGTTGTATTTTTTAACGAATACAGTACCAAACCTCAGACAATCAAAGCCAAAACCACACTAACCTCCAAAGAGGGTAAGAAGTACCAAACAACAAAAGCGGTCACTGTCCCAGGGTATACAATCAAAAACAAGGTAAAAACCGCAGGAACCTCAGTCGCGGTACCAGTTGTCGCAACAGCGGTGGGCCCAAGTTCAAACTCTCAAGGGACAACGTTTAGCGTAGCTGGTTGGGGCAAGACTCTCTATGCTCAGTCCTCTGGAGCAATCACTGGTGGAGAGGATGGTATGCGCCACTCTGTGTCCAAAAAGGACGAGCCAGATGTCATTGCTGCACTACAAAACCAGCTCATAGAGCGTCTCAAGAGAGAAACACGAAGCCAAATCCCTCCAGACCTCATCACATTTCCAGACTTACAAATCACAACAATCGATTCAAGCTCCCTCGTGCTGCACGGGGAAAGCATCAAATTTCCAGCGAGTATCAAAGGTTCAATGACAACCTACCTTATCCCGCGGGCACTGCTCGAAACCGCAATCGCACAACACGTCCTCCATGACAAAGGCTATGCTCAGGTGACGATACCTGCACTTGCAAGCCTTACAGTCACCCCAGTAACTGCGCTTGATAGTCGCCCCGAAGATGTCCCTCCAAGTATCAGAGTTCGCATATCAGGAGATGCTACCATCATCGCAAAAGCCTCTCTCGATCTCATCAAAGAATCACTTGTCGGTACCCCCAAGGGTGCATTTGGTACCGTCCTCGGGACCATCCCAGAGATTGATAGTGCCGAGTATCATTTCTATCCATTTTGGGCACCACTGTTTCCGAGTATGGACAAGCGTATCGATGTACAGATCCAATAAGTTGACCAAAGATTTCGTCTATAGTATTATAGGGTTCTATCTCTCATGGCAGCAGAAACAGTAGTCAAAGCAACAGTCCTGGAGGCATTGCCCAACACGATGTTTCGCGTCACGCTTGAAAGCGGAGAAACTATCGTTGCGTATCTGGCAGGCAAAATGCGGTTGCACCGAATCAAGGTTTTGATCGGGGACACTGTTGATGTCGTCATTGATCCGTACGGTGGAAAAGGACGTATTGTCAGACGCGGATAAGTAGTGTATACTCACCCCGCCCCAAATTTTTATACAATCATGAAGATTCGATCAACCGTCAAGAAAATGTGTGACAAGTGCAAGATTGTAAAACGCAATCGTCACTTGGTCGTGATTTGTGATAACCCTAAACATAAACAGAAACAATAATCATGCGTATCCTCGGTATAACTATCCCCAATGAAAAGCGCCTCGATGTAGGTCTCACGACCCTTTACGGTATCGGGACTGCAACTGCTACCAAGATCCTCAAGCAGGTTGGTGTTGCTCCTTCTGTCAAAGCAAAAGATCTCAGTATCGACCAGGAGAACGAGATCCGCAAACTCATCGAAGAGCGTACTATCGAAGGAAACCTCAAGCGTGAGATCGCTGCAAATATCAAGCGCCTCAAAGATATCAAGGCATACCGTGGCGTTCGTCACATGCGCCGATTGCCAGTTAAGGGTCAACGTACCAAGACCAACTCTCGCACCGTGCGCGGCAACGTCCGCAACACGATGGGTAGTGGTCGTCGTAAGGAAAGTAAAACATAATCACCTATGGGAAAAAAACGAATTGCAACACAAGAAGGACAGCTCGTTGACGCAGAAAAGCGTGGCCGAGCAGTCGCGCGTACTGCCAAGAAAAAGCTCACTACAGCGATGCTTTCTATCGAGGCAACTTTTAACAACACCAAGGCAGTGGTCAGTGACACCAAGGGTAATGTACTCTTTTGGTCTTCATCAGGCTCACTTGGATTTAAGGGTGCAAAGAAGGGAACCCCGTTTGCTGCTTCAAAGGTAGGAGAAATCCTTGCTGAAAAGGCAACAACCGCGGGTATCAAAGAGGTGCACGCAGTTGTCAAAGGAGTTGGAAGTGGTCGAGAGCCGCTTATCCGAGCATTTATCGGTACCGGTATTGAGCTCCTTTCGGTCAAAGACCACACCCCGGTCCCACACAATGGTCCGAAGCCTAAGAAGCCACGAAGAGTTTAATCAGAGTTTTATATGAAAGTATCAGCAAAGTACAAAATGTGTCGTCGTCTTGGATCTGGAGTATTTGAAAAATGCCAGACTCAAAAGTTCACAGCTTCTGAAACCAAGAAGTCATCTACTGGCAAGCGTCCAAAACAGCTCTCTGACTACGGTCGCCAGCTTATCGAAAAGCAAAAAGTTCGTTTCTCATACGGTATCTCAGAACGTCAGCTCTCCAACTACGTTGCAAAGGCAAGTGCTGTGAAAGGCATCTCTGTAACAGAAAAGCTCACTCAACTCCTCGAATCACGTCTCGACAACGTCGTGTACCGCCTCGGACTCGCATCGACTCGTCGCCTTGCTCGCCAGCTCGTGTCTCACGGACACATCACAGTTGGTGGTACCAAGGTTACGATTCCATCATACGAAGTTCGTGTCGGTGATGTCGTTGCAGTACGAGAAGGATCACGCAAGAGTCCATTGTTCGCAGATATGAAAAAGAAGCTCGAAAGCTACCAGTGGCCAAACTGGCTCAAGTTTACCCCTGAGTCACTCCAGGCTGAAGTAGTCGCAAAACCAACGCACGACGAGCACTTCTTGCAGCTCGAAACCGTGCTTGAGTTCTACAGTCGTTAGAACACATGTTAGGAGTTTTTACAAATTAATGGTACAATATACTTCCTATGAGTGAACAAAACATCATCCTCCCATCAAAACCACGAGCAACCCTAGAAGAAGGCACTAAGGGCGTGTTCGAAATAGACGGTCTCGTACCAGGCTACGGCTACACACTCGGCAACTCACTTCGCCGCATTATCCTCTCATCACTTCCTGGTGCTGCAGTCACTGCGGTCAAGATTGACGGCGTAAGCCACGAGTTCGCAACGATCGATGGCGTCAAAGAAGACGTGATCACACTCCTTTTGAATCTCAAAAACGTTCGTTTCTCACTCACGACCCCAGAACCACAAAAAGTACACTTTTCTGTAAAAGGTCCAAAGGTTGTTACTGCTGCAGATATCGGTGCAAAGGGTGCAGTATCTGTCGCAAATCCTGATCAGTACATCTGCGAGCTTACTGGCAAAACAACACTCGATGTTGAGCTTACCGTTGAACACGGCCTCGGCTTTGTCACTCGTGAAGCACACCACAAGCAAAAGGCTGATATCGGTACTATCTTTCTCGATGCTGTCTTTTCTCCAATCCGACGCGTATCATATGACGTCGAAGAAATGCGTGTTGGCGACAAGACCAACTTTAACCGTTTGCGTATGACTATCGAAACTGATGGTACTATCACTCCTCGACAAGCACTCGAGCAGTCAGTTCGCATCATGATTGAACAGCTTGCTGCAGTAGTGGAAGTCTCTGCACAAGGTACAATCGATGAAGTACAGTCTCGCATGGCAATGAAAGCTCCTGTGTTTGCTGAGAGTACTGAAGGTGCAGACGGATCAGTTGAAGAATCATCAGAAGACAATGTTGATGTGACTGATGTTCTCAAAAACCGTATTGATTCTATCGGACTTTCAACTCGTACACTCAACGCCCTCACCGCTGCAAACATCCGTACTGTTGGCGGCATCGCCCGCAAACATGTCAGCGACCTCCTCGAGATCGACGGTATCGGCGACAAGGGGATCACCGAGATCAAAGAAGCGCTTGCTGCCTTCGACTTGTCTTTGAAGGACTAATACGGTATAACAGAGTACTCTTATGCGACACCACGACAACACCCGAAAATTTGGCCGAGAAAAGAATGCCCGAGTAGCACTGCTTCGTGGTCTTGCTGCGTCTCTCATTGAGCACGGTCGTATCCTTACAACTGAAGCAAAGGCAAAGGAAATCCGGCCAAAGGTTGAGAAGCTCGTCACCAAGGCCAAGAATCCAACGCTTGCAAACCGACGCCTCCTCCTCTCTGGTCTGTACAACAACGAAGCGGTTGTCAGCAAACTCATTGCCGACATCGCTCCCAAGTACACAGATCGTGCAGGTGGCTACACTCGCATCACCAAGATAGTGCAGCGCAAGAGTGACGGCTCTCCTATGGCAATGATCGAATTTATATAATCCTATGAACTACACCATCGACGCAACAAACAAATCACTTGGACGCCTCGCAACAGAGGTTGCAACCATCCTCATGGGCAAAAACGACCCGTCTTTTGCACGCAACGCACTCTCAGGCAACTCAGTGACCGTTACCAACGCATCCAAGCTCAAGATGCGCCCAGAAAAGAAACTTGAAAAGACCTACTTGTCATTCTCAGGATATCCAGGTGGACTCAAGGAGCGCACCATGGCCAAGGTGATCGACACCAAGGGCTATCGTGAGGTAGTGATGCACGCTGTCCGTGGCATGCTCCCTGACAATCGTCTGCGCAAAGACATGCTCAAACACCTAACTATCACCGAATAACTTCTATGGCAACAACTGACAAAAAGAAATACATCGAAACCATCGGCCGTCGCAAGACTGCAAGTGCTCGCGTTCGCATCACTCCAGCTACCAAGATGAGCTATGTGATCAACGACAAAGAGCTCGCTGTATACTTCCCAACAGACGAACTCCAAAAAGTGGTCACCGATCCATTTACTACAACTGACAAGTCGACCTACACTGTCTCTGTCAAAGTAACTGGTGGTGGTATCCATGCACAAGCTGAAGCAGTCCGTCACGGCATCGCTCGCGCGCTCGTCGTCGAAGACGAAGCTGACAAGACCAAGCTCAAGCAGGCAGGGTTCTTGAAGCGTGATCCTCGAAGTAAGGAACGACGCAAGTTCGGTCTCAAAAAAGCTCGCAAGGCTGGCCAATGGTCAAAACGATAAAGCAGAAAGGTCCCGAAAGGGGCTTTTTGCTTGACAGAAACTCAAGAAAGAGTATTTTGGAATAAAAATACAATATGGCAAACGAATTAACCCCTCGTACTTGTTTCGGAGTTAAGTGTATGCAGAAAGACTGCACTGAACTTGCTTCACACAAAGTTACTGAAGAGAATCTATGGAATCCAGATATTCCGGAAGAAAAAGAGATGTATGAAAAAACATCTGAAACCCCTAAGTTGTCTACTTACTTATGTAAATCACATTTTCAGGTTTTGATGAACGGTACTGTTCATCATTTCGAAAGTGATCCACGTTTTTCTACAGACTGAAAATTGTCTTATTTAAAACCAAAAGCCTGAATTGTCGGGCTTTTTTTATTTTAAAATACAATGAACTAAGATTGGACACCTTGACAGTCGTAACTTTAAACTGTAATTTGAATCAAAAAAGCTCATGACACACGACGAAATTATAGATAAGACAGGTCTTATCTATGCGAGGTACTACCGCCGGATGGTATGGCTCGGTATTCATCTTGCTGGACTTACTGTTTCTATCATTTTTATCGTATACGGAATGTTTAAAAATGATGGTGCAAAAATTGCAGGAATCGCCATGTTTCCTTTTGTAATTTTTTTATACACCACATTCTTAACTTTAGGTTTAGATCCAGCTGGAGATTATGAACCTAGTCCATGGCAGGAACGTAATGATTCCATAGCTTTACTTCGGTAAACATAACTTACAGCCTCAGTCCGAGGCTTTTTTTATTGCAAAAAATCGGTATAATACTGCCCGTATGGATGAAGAAAACGATGTAGTAGTAGAACCAGAGTTTGTTGAGTCCAATGAGGACGCTGACGAACTCGCAGGTTCTGACAAAATCAAAAAACTTCAAGAAAAGATCAAGTCTCTTGAGAAAGAAAAGCAAGAGTACCTCGACGGCTGGCAGCGTGCACGCGCAGACTACGCCAACCTCCAGAAGCAAACCGAAGACGACAAAAAGCGCTTCAAAGAACTCTTTGCAGAAAAGTTTATCGAAGACATGATCCCTGTAGTAGACAGCTTCTCGATGGCGATGAGCAACAAGGAGACGTGGGAAAAGGTAGATGCAACCTGGCGCACGGGTGTCGAGTATATCTACAATCAACTCATGGGTGCGCTTGGTGGACATGGACTAGTCCTCTTTGGTGAGATAGGAGACACGTTTGATCCAGCTCGGTACGAAGCGATCAGCGAAGAAGAAACCGATGACGCTACCCGCGATCACACCGTCGCAAAGGTGATCCAAAAAGGCTTCATGCTCGGAGACAGTGTCCTACGCCCTGCACGCGTAGTGGTGCTTGTCCACAAGGTATAAGCTACTGAGTTTGCAGGTACACAGAAACAAGGGGTATACTGTTTCTACGATGAAGAAACCTGTTGCGAAAAAAGCTGAAAAGTATGTAACCGAAAAAACCTTTGAAAAGGTAATGGAAAGTGTCGCAAAAACACTCTCAAATCAAGACAAGGTTATGTCTCATATCAGCACGACTCTTGGAGAGATGAAGCAAGACATCAAAGAAATAAAAACCGGTCTTACCACACTTGAAATGGCTGTTCTTTCACACGAAAGAAAGATCGAAAATATACTTGTTCGTGTAGAAAAGTTGGAATCCAAAGTAAAATAACTACTTTACCATCCGCAAAAACTCTCGCTCAGTTTCGGTGTCCAGGTTGTCAGTCACAAAAATCATGATCTGGGTCGTTAGATTGAGGTCTTTTTTTATATTTGCAAAGAGGTGCTCAAATGGTTGTGGTGATACCCAGGTCGCGTTTTTGATACAGACAAATCCTGCCTTTTTGAGGAGGTAGCGGAAGCTGTCACGCTCCGTCTTGCGGTCTTCGGGGAAGTCCAGGAGGATGACCCGCCATTTGCCATCCCATGCTGGGTTGTAGAGCGTGTCCTCGTGATCGAGTGCTATAGAGTGCGCACGCTTCTTGCCTTCACGGGTGAGGCGCGCATAGGTCTGCTGGCCAGAGTCGTGCGTCTCGACGAGACCACTCTCTACGAGCCCGCGGATTGAGCGGGCAAGGGCATAGCGCTCTCGAGATGCACTCCCTACCATATCGGCCAGTTCCGCATCGGAAACAGCCGGTTTTGCCCCGAGGAGACGGAGGATTTTCTTGGAATATGCACCCTTTTTGGGTGTAGTGCTTGACATGAGAAAATGCTAGCACTATACTCACGTTTGTACAAGTATTTTGCGGTCGCGAAATAACGGTAGAAATCCTGAAAATACTTTTATCAATTAATTTTTATTGAAACTATGGCAAAAATCATTGGAATTGACCTTGGAACAACAAACAGTGCGGTAGCCATCATCGAGGGTGGCCAACCCAAAATCATCGAAAACATCGAAGGTGCTCGTACGACACCGTCTATCGTCGCAGTTGGCAAAAATGGCGATCGATTGGTCGGACTCCTCGCGAAGCGTCAAGCAGTGACGAATCCAAAGAACACGATCTACGGTATCAAGCGCTTCATGGGTCACAAGTATGACGACCCTGGTATGGACAAGGTGATCAAAACTTCTCCCTTTGAAGTCAAAAGTGGTACCGATGGTGGTGCGCTCGTCAGTCTCTCTGGCAAAGACTATCGCCCCGAAGAAATCTCAGCGATGATCCTGCAGAAGATCAAAACAGATGTCGAAGCAAAACTCGGCGAGAAAGTAACCGAAGCGATCATCACCGTGCCTGCATACTTCAACGATGCACAGCGCAAAGCAACCAAAGACGCGGGTGCGATCGCAGGACTCGATGTGAAGCGTATCATCAACGAACCAACTGCGGCAGCGCTTGCGTATGGATTTAACAACAAAAAGGATGAAAAGGTTGTTGTCTTTGACCTTGGAGGTGGAACGTTTGACGTGTCAGTACTTGAGATAACCAACGACGTGATCGAAGTCAAATCAACTGACGGAGACGCGATGATGGGAGGACGCGATATCGATCTCAAGATCATGAACTGGATCGCGGATGAGTTCAAGAAAGAAACCGGTATCGATGTCACCAAAGACCCACTCGCGCTCCAGCGTCTGGATGAAGCCGCAGAAAAGGCCAAAATCGAGCTCAGTACTACTACTGAAACAGAGATCAACATCCCATTCATCACAAGTACCGATGCAGGCCCACAACACCTCCTCATGAAGATGACTCGTGCACAGCTCGAGCAGATCGCTGACGAGTTCATCACACGTGCGATCGACATCACCAAACGCGCGCTCGATGCATCAGGATTTACACTCAGCGACATCAACGAGATCATCCTTGTCGGTGGACAGACACGCATGCCCAAGATCGTCGAAGAGGTACAGAAATTCTTTGGCAAGGAACCAAACCGCTCTATCAACCCTGACGAAGTCGTGGCGCTCGGTGCAGCAGTCCAGGGCGGCGTGCTCCAGGGTGATGTGCGCGACGTGCTTCTCCTTGACGTGATTCCACTCTCGCTTGGCATCGAGACCATGGGTGGGGTATCGACCAAGCTTATCGAACGCAACACGACGATCCCTTCATCCAAGAGTCAGGTGTTCTCGACAGCAACAGACAACCAACCATCGGTTGAGATCCATATCACGCAGGGTGAGCGTCCGATGGCAGCTGACAACAAATCACTCGGACGATTTGTGCTCGACGGTATCGCACCAGCACCACGCGGTATCCCACAGATCGAAGTGACGTTTGATGTCGATGCCAATGGTATCCTCTCTGTGAAGGCAAAGGACAAGGCAACCGGCAAAGAGCAGTCGATCCGCATCGAAGCTTCAAGCGGACTCTCGGCTGACGATATCGAAAAGATGAAGAAAGACGCAGAGATGCACGCTGCCGAAGACTCGCAAAAGAAAGAGCTCGCAGATGCCAAAAACACTGCTGACATGATGATCTTTTCAGCAGAAAAGGCGCTCACTGAGCATGGTGCAAACATCCCCGATGATGTCAAAACAGGTGTACAGACCAAGATCGACGAAGCCAAGAAAGCAAAAGAAAGTGCTGACAAAGCTGCGATCGAATCAGCAACCAATGCACTCTCTACTGAAATCCAAAAGATTGGTGAATACATGAACAAAAACGCTCAGTCATCAACAACTGCAGAACCTCAGCCTGAGGAAGTAAAAGAGGCGGATGCGACTGATACGACAGCTGAAGAGTCAAAATAATCACAATCAATAAATAGGAGAAGTTCCGCAAAAAGCCTTAGAGATAGGGCTTTTTGTATTTTATTGACTTTTATTTTAAAAGTTATATAATAATTACAAATTTTTTTCATGCAAAAAACAATCATTGAATTTCCTGAAAAAACTGAATTACTAAATCACTTAAAAAAACAGAAACAGCCCCCGACCACAGTCGACCGTCTCTGGGGTGAGGCAAAAGCGTGGGCAAAAGCCAGGGGTTATGAAATGGGCGGAGCATATGCAAGTCCTGGTACCAGCATAACAGTAAGGTTGTTGTTACCCAACAAAAAACATATTCGTTTTGAACTGGAACTCTCTGAGATTTAAAGTGATTGATATGCAATACCTAAAGTACGGGTATTGCTTTTTTTATTTCCAAAATATGCTATAGTTTCGACATGAACAAGAAGCGAAAAATTGCAGCCAAAAAGAAGGCAAAGCGGGATGGCAAGACTGTCTCACTCCGTCATCGATAAGACCCTAGCAATACTAAAAAAGAGTGCACAAGCGCCGCAGCGTTTGTGTATTTTTTATGAAAGATTTCGATACATGGAACATACAAAAGAAAAAGATACAGCTATCTGAGTTTTTAGGGTTTATTCATGAACGAGAAATCTGGTGGTGTTCACTTGGGCTCAACATCGGAGATGAAGAAGATGGTAAAAATGAAAAGTTTGAACGACCAGTACTTGTACTCAAAAAATTTAATCGTCGCATAGTATTGGCAGTTCCGCTGACTACCAAGATCAAAGACAATCCATACTACTTTACTTTCACACATGACGACATCAAATTTGCATTGATTTTGTCACAAGTACGCCTTATAAGTACTAGCCGTCTTTCTCGAAGGATCCGCAAAATCGATAGTGCTTTGTTTCAAGACGTCAGAGATGCGATAATCACAAAATTGTTTACTTAAAAACGGACGATCCCCGCTTCACAGCAGGGATCTCAGGGGCCATTTGACCATTTGTACCTCAATAGTACCAGATTGAAAAAATAAGTCAAAGTTGCTAAAATACCCTTATGTCAAAAGACTATTACAAAACACTCGGCGTTGAAAAAGGCGCTTCCAAAGACGAGATCAAAAAGGCCTTCCACAAGATGGCGCATAAGTACCACCCGGACAAAAACGGTGGTGATGAGGCGAAGTTTAAGGAAGTAAATGAGGCATACCAGGTGCTCTCTGACGATCAGAAGCGCGCGCAGTATGATCAGTTTGGATCAGACGGTCCACAGATGGGAGGATTTGGCGGTGGACAAGGCTTTGGAGGATTTGATTTCAGCGGCTTCCAACAAGGAGGCGGGTTTGAGTTTGATCTTGGCGATATGTTTGGTGACATCTTTGGTGGTGGACGCCGATCACGCATGCAGCGGGGTGCGGATCTGCAGACCACGATCAACCTCGAATTCAAAGACGCGATCTTTGGTATCGATCGCGAAATCCGTATCAAAAAGCCTTCTACCTGTACTACTTGTAAGGGTAATGGCGCAAAACCAGGCACTGACCTACACACCTGTAGTCAATGTAACGGCAAGGGGCAGGTGCGCAACATCCAGCGCACGATCCTCGGCTCTATCGCAACCAACCAGATCTGTGACAAATGTCATGGCGCGGGCAAGATCCCCAAAACTCCTTGCGATCACTGTCGCGGTCGCGGTGTCGTCAACGAAGAGCGTACTATCAAGGTCTCTGTGCCCGCAGGTATCCAGCACGGCGAGACACTTCGCCTCTCTGGTATGGGTGAAGCGATCACTGGTGGACAGCCGGGTGATCTCTATGTACACGTCACTGTGCGTCCACACGCGCATATCCTCCGCGCGGGCAACGACCTCGTGATGACGCTCTCGATCAAACTCACCGACGCACTGCTCGGCGCAACTTACGCACTCGAGACACTCGATGGCAAAGAGTCCATCGCAGTACCCGCAGGTACCAAGGTAGGCGACACAGTCGTCCTCAAGGGCAAAGGCGTGCCGGTATCTGCCCACAAACGCGGTAACTTCGTCATCAAACTCGATATCAAGCTCCCTGAGAAACTTTCCAAGAGAGCAAAGGAGGTGATAGAGGAATTGAAGAAGGAAGGAATCTAGGTTAGTAAGCAGTATTTAGATAGTTAGTTAGTAGGGAAAAGAGCCTTTAGAAATAAGGGCTTTTTATATTGACAAAAATAATAAAATATGATAGTATGTGTCTAGTTCTTCACAACTAAAATTCATGAAATGAAAAATGAATTCAAAATTTTAAAAAGTTTTGATCTTACTGTTCCATCAAATTTTGATTCTAAAAGCTTACTTGATTCACATGGCATGTTTGTTACTGCCGAGATAAATAGTGAAAACTTTAAAAATTTCTCTGGCGAAATTCAACCAGGGGAGGTAGTAAAAGCTACGCTTTGGGAAGTACTAAAACTTAAACATAAAAAAGAATGTTTAAAATTTTTAGAAAAATTACCTAAAGTTATTTTTCTCGGTGCTCACGGTGCAATACTTACATTGAAATACTATTCAAATCAACTACCACTAGGTTCAAGAGTATTCAGTTTCGATATTCCTGAATACCTAGGAAAGAAATACACGGTTAGAGGTAAAGGGGAGCTCTACGTACATACTGATAACATTACCGTGGTTCCTTACATTAACACTGAAGAAGACAGAGAAGCTGTATATGGTATAAGAATAGAAGTTGAAAAATTTGATAGCTATATTGAAGGTAAGTATGACAATGATTTTCCGGGAAGAAAAATTGAGTATCTTCTCTCGTTTCAGAAAATGTAAGCATTTAAAGTAAAGCCTGAAAAACAGGCTTTTTTTATTGCCCAAATTTGCTATCATGTGCCTATATGGCATCTATCCCAGAGCTTCGTGAGGAACGACTTCGCAAGAAGGCTATTTTGGAAGAAAAGGGTATCAATCCGTACCCAGCACATACGAGTCGCACCGACACTATAGAGCAGTTTGCGGATCAGTTCTCACTCTATGAGGCAGGCAAAGATGTACGCACCATCGCAGGACGTATCATGAGCAAGCGCGGGCAGGGCGGACTTGCCTTTGCCGATATATACGACGGTACAGGTACCATGCAGCTGTTTCTGAAGTCTGATGAGATGGATGCGGCACTCTATGAACTCTGGAATGACACGACCGATGTGGGAGACTTCGTCGAGGCAACAGGTATCGCATACACGACAAAGCGTGGTGAAAAAGCATTGTTTGTGTCTGGCTGGACCATGCTTACCAAGAGCCTCCTGCCGCTTCCTGAGAAATGGCACGGCCTCACTGATGAAGACGAACGCTACCGCAAGCGATACCTCGACATCCTCACCAACCCTGAGCTTCGGCGGATGTTTGAGCAGAAAGCAAAGTTTTGGGAAGTGACACGAACCTTCATGAAAGAGCATGGATTTATGGAAGTCGAGACGCCGACACTCGAAGTCACAACCGGCGGTGCTGAAGCGAACCCGTTCAAAGCATTTCACAAAGACTTTGCACTCGATGTGTTCATGCGTATCTCTGTCGGGGAGCTCTGGCAGAAGCGTCTCATGGCAGCAGGCTTTCCCAAGACATTTGAGATCGGGCGTGTGTATCGCAACGAAGGCTCAAGTCCTGATCACCTCCAGGAGTTCACCAACATGGAGTTCTACTGGGCATACGCGGACTACCGCATGGGTATGCAGCTCGTTGAAGCGCTTTACAAAAAGATCGCGCTCGAAGTGTTTGGCACCACGACCTTTACCACACGCGGACACACGTTTGATCTTGCGAGTGAGTGGAAGCACATCGACTATGTGAAGGAGATTGAAGCACAAACCGATATCAACGTGCTCGATGCAGATGAAGCCCAGATGCAAGCAAAGCTCGATGAACTCGGCGTGAAGTACACTGGTACAAACAAAGAGCGCCTCACCGACACGCTCTGGAAATACTGCCGCAAATCTATCTCAGGCCCCGCATTTCTCGTGCGCGTCCCCAAGCTCGTCTCACCGCTTGCAAAGAGCTGCGCCGATGATCCACGTGTGACCGAACGCTTCCAGGTACTCCTTGCGGGAAGCGAAGTAGGGAACGGATTCTCTGAGCTCAATGATCCGATCGATCAACGTGGGCGATTTCTCCTCCAACAAGAGATGATCGAGCGCGGCGATGACGAGGCGATGATGCCTGAATGGGAATTCGTCGACATGCTCGAGCACGGCATGCCACCAACCTGTGGCTTTGGATTCGGCGAGCGACTCTTTGCATTTCTCGTCGACAAACCGCTCCGTGAGACGCAGCTGTTTCCACTTTTGAAACCGAGGGAATAAACTACACAGATATGAATACAATTACCTTTGGAGAGCATATGATGTTGGATTGTTACGGAGCTGATCCGGAGCTTCTCAACTCAAAAGAACATGTTCTTCATGTACTTACGGAGCTTCCTGAAAAGCTCGGCATGCACAAACTCGCTGACCCGGTTGTCTACTATGCAGAAGGAAACGGAGATAAGGATCCTGGTGGATGGAGCGGATTTGTCGTTATCATGGAGAGTCACATAAGCGTCCACACATTTGTGGGTAGGAAATTTGTGAGCGCAGATGTCTACACCTGCAAAAACGGTATGGACCAAGACTTTATCAAGCAATATTTTATAGAAAATTTTAAAGCTACAGATATCGAGGTAAATTTTGTGAAGCGTGGGACACGATACCCAATACAAGATATAACCAACTAATATTATGTGGATTACACTTACTCTTTCGGCTGTTCTTCTCTGGTCATTTGTCAACATAGCTGATAACTACCTGGTAGAGCGAAACAAAAAATTCGGCCATCCAATCGGTGCGCTTGTGATATTTTCAAGTATGTTTGGATTTGTAGGAGCACTTGCGATATACTTTTTTGCAAAAGGATCATTTATGCTTCCTCTCCAAGAAATCGGAGTTCTCCTACTTGCAGGCCTGTGTAATGTATCGTGGATTATTTTTTACCTTAAAGCGCTCCCGGACGAAGACGTCTCTTCTGTTGTACCGTGGTTTCTAACTGCACCTTTCTTTGGATATGCACTTGGGTACATCTTGTTAGGTGAACAGTTAAGCTCTCAGCAACTCATTGGGGGCGCGATTATCTTGATTGGAGGGTTGCTTCTTTCGCTCAAGCGAAACGATGCAAGTGCTCGATATACATTTAGATGGAATCTGATTCGAAATATGACCATCGCATCGTTTCTAATCGCATTGTGGAGTGTGCTCTTTAAATTTGTTGGAAGAGAAAGTGGTTTCTGGGTCTCATCATTTTGGGAACATGTAGGACTTGGGATAGGGGGTTTGTTTATTATTTTCTTTGTCCCTGTATACCGCAAAGGATTTTCTGAAATTATGAAATCTGATGGAAGGCAAGTACTTGGTATTAGTTTGTTTTCAGAAACAGCCACGATTATAGGGAACTTATTTGCGAACTACGCGGTACTCCTTGTCCCAGTATCAGCTGTCTTGCTTCTTGAGGTTGTACAACCCGCAATCGTGTTTATACTTGGTATTGTTTTTACAATATTTTTCCCACGCGTCTTAACCGAAGATATCTCTCGAAGAAATGTCCTTCAAAAAGCGATTTCTATCGCGATTATGATCTCAGGGGCAGCACTACTTGCATAAAAAGATATTTTGTGGTATAATAGAACCACATATATGATTCCCAAATTTCCAACCTTCAAAAAGCTTGAGCTTTCTGACAAAAAAGAAATTGAACGGATTACCAAAGACTTTCCGCCGTACTCTGACTTCAACTTCGTCAGTTTATGGTCATGGAATACCAAAAACAGGATTCGCGTGAGCATGCTCAACAAAAATCTTGTAGTACAGTTTTCTGATTACATCACCGGAGAACCGTTTCTATCCTTTATCGGCAAACACGAGGTTTCAGCAACAGCATTTGAGCTTCTTGAGTTTTCGAACAAAAAATTAAAGAAAAATATACTCCAACTTGTACCCGAGGAGCTTTCGCTTCACTTTAAATTCAGAAACTCACCGTTTGATATAGACTCAAGTCGTGACGACGCTGACTATATACATCTTAGCGAACATCTCGCGGTAATGAACACCTGGCACAAAAGCTCAAAATCCAAATCTCTGCGTAAAACAATTGCAGTATTCCCTGAATACACGCTAAAAATACAACCACTAAACAAGATAAATAAGAAAGAATATCTTTCAATGTTCCATAAGTGGTCGCTCAATAAACACGCGCATCACGCATACGATCTCAACGAATACAAAGCATTCCGTCGATTTCTTGGGCTTCAAGATCGTTCACTGGTTTGTATTTCTATCTATATACATAAAAAACTTGCTGCTTTTTCTATGTACGAAAAGGTACATAACCAGTATGGGATAGCGCATTTTTCAAAAGCAGATGTTCAACAATACCCTGGAGTATACGATCTACTCATCTGGGAAGAGGGTCGAGTATTTCATAAAAAAAATGTAAAGTTTTTAAACTTTGAACAAGACCTCGGCATCTCGGGTCTCAGATATGCAAAAGAGAAGTATAGACCACTCTATCTCCTCAAAAAGGTAACCGTTACATTGTCCTAAATCTGCGATATACTAAACACACCGTGAAGCCTGTAATCAAATTCTTCATATGTGCTATTGTGCTCGTAAGTATAGTACTTACGTACTACAAAACTGTCGTGCAAAAAGATTTTAGTATTATCAATACAGAAGAATCTACTCAACAATAACGTATGTTGTTTTCTCAGTACAACCAATTATTTTGTGGAGGCGAAGTACATCAATTTTTTTTGGGGTTTATCGATTTTTCAGCAGCCCCAAACCTTCTTTTCTATTCGTATATCCCAATCGCGTTTTTGTCACTTTGTATAGGATTCTTTATTTATCGGAAAGATAAGAGGTCTCTCAAATCGAAACTTCTTTTTGCAACATCAGGATTTTTCTTTTTGTGGGTGATAAATATACTTTTGCAGTGGACGGCCGCCTATCACACCGCGGTCATGTTTACATGGGAACTTACTGCGCTGTTTGAAGTCGGGTTCTTTTTGAGCGCACTCTATCTTGCGTATGTCTTTGTGTTTCAAAAAGATCTTCCTCGCTGGGGAAAAATACTTATTATTAGTGTGTGGACTACAACAGCACTTTTGCTTCCTACAAAATATAATATTGTCTCGTATGATGTTTTGAACTGTGAAGGTGTTGTTGGAAAGTTATGGGGTGTTATTTATGCTTTTGAAGCATTTGTAATAGGCTTGATTGCACTAGTCAGTATCATTGCGCATCACAAAGAAAAAGTTGCTGCTACAAAAAAACAAATCAAGTTGTTTAGTATAGGGGTAGTCGCAATGCTGGGCATGTTCTTTGTATCAAACTTTTATGGAGAGCTCACTGGTGTCTATGAGTTTAACTTATGGGGTCCAGTTGGGGTTCTTATCTTTTTTATCCTTCTCGGATATCTTACTGTCAAGTACCACACCTTCAACATCAAGCTTTTTGGAACTCAAGCACTTGTGTTTTTGATTGCAGTATTGATCGGTGCAAAATTTTTTTACAACACAAACCCTATCGATCTCACGCTCAACGTTGTCACATTTGTATTTTTCTCAATCAGTGCAACCTTTCTTGTACGTTCAGTACGGGCTGAGATTCAACAAAAAAACCAACTTCAAGAACTCGCCGACCAGCTTGAACAATCCAACGAAAACCTTGAGCATGCAAACGAGAAGCTTCAGAGTGTCGACAAACTCAAAACAGAGTTCCTCTCACTCGCATCACACCAGCTCCGCACGCCCCTCACTGCGATCAAGGGGTACTCATCGATGCTCATCGAGGGCTCGTTTGGTAAACTCGATGACAAGATAGCTGAACCGATCAAGCGTGTCTACACCTCAGCCCAAGGGCTCGTCAGTATCGTCGAAGACCTCCTCAACGTCTCCAAGATCGAGCAGGGAGGTATGAAGTATGAAATCTCTCCAAACGATATCGCGCCGCTTGTCACGAGCCTCTACAACGAGATGCAGATCCCTGCGCAGAGCAAAAACATCGTGTTCAAACTCGATGTCCCACAAGGTCAAAAGTTTGTGGCAAATGTCGACGCGACCAAGATCAAGCAGGTTTTTCTCAACCTCACCGACAACAGTATCAAGTACACGCCGGCAGGAGGTACGATCACGGTCTCGCTCAAACGCCTCGACGATACCATCGAATTTGCGGTAAGTGATAACGGTGTCGGTATCTCTCCTGAGACCAAGGAAAAGCTCTTTGGTAAGTTTGCTCGAGGTGAAGGAGGCAAGATGAATACTGGTGGAAGCGGGCTTGGGCTCTATCTCGCAAAACAGATCGCACTCGCACACAAAGGCGATATCGTCGTCGAAAGTGAAGGTCTCGGCAAAGGATCGACGTTCAAGGTGGTGCTTCCAGCGATGTAGTTACTGGATCTGTGTACCCTCTGGTGTATCGAGGACTTCGTAGCCGAGTGACTCAAGTTTGCTTCGGATCTCGTCTGAGAGTGTATAGTCTTTGTCAGCGCGGGCTTTGTCTCGTATCTCAATCAGCTCTCGGATCTCTGGCTGGATCACAAACTCAGGCACCTCTGCAAGTCCCAGGCCTAGCACCTGATCCATAGCAAGGAGTGTCGATCTGCGGTCACTGTCGCTCACAGCACTATCGTTCATAAGCTCCCAAAGGACAGCAAGTGCGCGAGCGGTGTTCATGTCGTCGCTCATCGCATCAGCGAAGCTACGCTGGTAGTCGGGAAGTATAGCCCCGAGCGCACGGTGACGCGCGACGAAGCGTTTGAGCTTGAGGAGTCCGGTGTGCGCACTCTCGAGCGCTTGCCAGGTGAAGTTGAGCGGTTTGCGATAGCTTGCCGACATGACAAACAGTCTGACTGCGAGCGGGTCGATCCGTTGCTGACGGATGTCTTGGACAGTATAAAAATTCTCTTTGCTTTTGGACATCTTTTCGCCATCAACAGTGAGGAAGTCATAGTGGACCCAGTATCGGACAAACGGCGCGCCTGTTGCACACTGGCTCTGCGCTATCTCGTTCTCGTGGTGGACAGGGATGTGGTCGATACCGCCAGTGTGGATATCGATCGTCTCGCCGAGATAGTGCATACTCATCGCACTACACTCGATGTGCCATCCAGGGAAGCCGTCGCCCCATGGACTGTGCCAGTACATGCTGTGCTGCGCGAAACGCCCAACACGTTTGAACCAGAGTGCAAAATCAGCAGGGTGTTCTTTGTCAGGGTCAGTCACGACATCACTGCGCGCTGCTGTTATCTTGTCAGCGAGTTTCTGCCCAGAGAGAGATCCATAGTCCGGATCTCGCGTAACAGCAAAATACACCGCGGTATCAGTCTCGTATGCGAAGCCTTTGTCTATAAGCTTCTGGACGAGTTCGATCATCTCATCGATATGATCTGTTGCCTTTGCTTCGATAGTTGGAGCAAGTACATTGACTGCGCGCATGCTTTCATGGAAATAGTCGGTATAGTACTCGGCGATATCCCAGACACTTTTACCTTCGAGGAGTGCTTTCTTTTCAAACTTGTCATCTCCAGTATCGGCATCATCTGTGAGGTGTCCGACATCGGTGATGTTCATCACATGCGTTACTTCGTACCCGAGATAGGTAAGCGTGCGGCGCAATAGGTCATCTGTGATGTATTTGCGCAGGTGCCCGATATGCGTTTTGTCATAGACAGTGGGACCACACGCGTACATCGTCACAACCCCTGGAGTACCAGGTACAAATGCTTCAACTGAGCGAGATGCACTGTTATAGATCCTCATAGCCATTTATTGAACTTGAAAAAGACGAACATCACAAGCGAAGAAAGCGCCATCGCACCGATCACTGCAAAAAAGTCTTGTTGGGTTTGGATAAAGAGGAGGTTATCAGAAGTGTTCATCCCAAATATCCCTGTCACAAGCATGAGTGGGAGTCCGACAAATGACAAA
Source organism: uncultured Candidatus Saccharibacteria bacterium (assembly GCA_964441495.1). GTDB lineage: Bacteria > Patescibacteriota > Minisyncoccia > Phycocordibacterales > UBA9973 > UBA4124. The sequence goes on along the minus strand of CAYTXV010000004.1, from coordinate 23,402 downwards.
ATTGTGAACTTTTTCATAATCGTATTTTGTTTGGTAGAAAGGAGGGAGTCGTTAGTCTTTTGGAGCTCAGCAAGTGTCTCACGGTTACTCTGGAGTATAGACTGCACCTTTGTAAACTCTGACGTCAGCATATCTGTGTAGTACAGGTAGTCAGCCCCAAAGAGCTTCTCGCTCGCCGATCGATACGAGCGCAAGATGTCTGGGTGGAAACGAAATGCGCGCTTGAAGTCGAGCAGCTTGCGTCCGATGAGTGAGAGCGAGCGAACCATCTCTTCTTCGGCACCTTTGAACAGTTTGATCTCAAACGTATCGAGCGCAACAGTCGTCTCGTCGAGCTTGTGCAAGCTATGGCGATAGAGTTCTGTGACAAGCTCGATAAACCAAAAGCCTGCGTGCTCATGTCGAGCGCGCTGGATGAAGCTCGTCTCAAATCCTGAAGCTATCTTTTGTATCGAATGGATCTTTTCGTAGTGGGCAGTGATGAGAACGTTTTTGCCGACGATGATGTCTATCTCCTGGTCAGTGCTCTGGGTGTCGTTGTGTGCAGATGGGGGGAAGTGAAAGACGAGGTAGATGAAGTTTTCATAAAAATCTACTTTGGAGTGGAGCGTACTGGTTGCAAGCTCCTGCGCAAGGAGTGCTGGCACGTGGTACGTCTCGGTGACGTGCACAATCTCTTCGGAGGTAGGGTTTTCGAGGTCTACCCAGGTCAGTCCATGGGCGCTATATCGAGAAATCATGCCCTCAGTGTACCACACTTGCAAATCCACCTAAAATAGGTATACTGTACCCCTATAGAGCTTATGGCAACCGCAAAGAAAACAGTCGCAAAAAAGACCACCAAAAAAGCAGCTCCTGCACAGGCAGGCGAGTTTGCAGTGATCGCAACTGGTGGCAAGCAGTACCAGGTTGCTGTCGGACAAACCATCACTATCGAAAAGCTCGCTGGTGAGCACAAAAAGGGTGACAGTGTTACCTTTGACAAGGTACTCCTCAAGGAAACCGGCGCAGAAACGACTATCGGCACTCCATACATCAGTGGCGCAACAGTTTCAGGCGAGGTCACGACTATCGGCCGCGCTGCAAAAGTGACTGTTCTCAAATACAAGCAAAAGTCTCGCTACCTCAAGAAAAACGGCCACCGCCAACCATACTTCAAAGTAACAATCACTGCGATCAAATAAAAATCTCTCATATCGATGAGAGATTTTTTATTCTCGCTTCTTGAGTGATGCATTGAGCGACTGCGCATCGGCGTATTCGAGCTCAGTACCAGTCGAGAGTCCGCGACCAAGGCTCGATAGCTGCACATCGTAGGAAGCAAGTGCCTCACGGACAACGGTGTCAGTATGATCTCCGTTGGGGGTAAGGGGGAAGGCAAGGATCACCTCATATGGCTTGGTGCTCTCCTTGGCGATGCGCTCCTTGAGAAGTGCGAGGTTGGTACCCAGGAGCACGTCCTTTTGGACGATTGGGATGAGTCCGCCGAGGACAAAGAAGAGTCCGTGGTAGTCAGTCTGCGCAAATGCATCGATATCCTGACTTTTCTCAACAACAAGGAGCTGTGACTGCTCACGCGCACTGTTGCCACAGATCTCACAGAGCGCCTCAGTCCCTCCTGCCTGCGCAGGCAGGTCAAATATCCGCATACACCGCGTACAGGTGTGTGCACGTGCACGTGCGTCAACGAGTGCCTTGGCGAGGCTTTCGACATAGCCTGGTTGCTGCGTGAGGACAAAGTATGCAAACCGAGCAGCTTGTCTGCGGCCGATACCGGGGAACTTGAGAAATAGTTGCGCGAGGCGCTCGAGTTCGTGTTGCATCGTTAGAAGTCGTCAAATGAGACCTTTTTGGAAGGTTGCTCCATACCAGCGTGTGCTTTGTCTATCGAGAGGAACGATGTGGTCTTGCCATCAAAGAGGAGCTGGACTGAACCAACCGCACCGTTACGATGCTTCTCAACGAGGATATCTGCGATACCATCCTTTTCATCTTTGTAGCGATCATCACGATGGATAAATATCACGAGGTCCGCATCTTGCTCGATAGATCCCGAGTCACGTAGGTCCGAGAGACGAGGTTTGCCACCACGAGATTCAACTGCACGAGAGAGCTGTGAGAGCGCAAGGACGGGGACATCGAGCTCACGCGCAAGCTGTTTGAGTGAGCGAGAGATTTCGGTCACCTGGTTGACCATAGAGTCATAGTTTTTGCTTGTCTGCATGAGCTGGAGGTAGTCGACAACGATGAGTCCGAGTCCGTGCTCGGCCTTGAGTCGACGAGCAACAGAGCGCATCTTGACGATCGAGTTGCCGGCTTGATCATCGATGTAGATAGGAGCCTTCTGGAGGCGAGACGCTGCTTCTTGGAGCGTAGTGAAGTGTTGGTTAGACAGTCCGTGTCCAGTGCGGATACTCCACGCATCGACACGACTCTCTGCTGAGAGCATACGCTGTACGAGCTGCTGCGCTGACATTTCAAGTGAGAATATACCTACCGGTACACCAGAGAGTGCAACGTTGCGCGCGATATCGAGCGCAAATGTCGTCTTACCCATACTCGGCCTTGCAGCCAAGATGATGAGATCAGATCGTTGAAGTCCTGCGAGCAGGTTATCAAGGTCAGGGAAGCCTGTCGGTACACCGCGAAGCTCATCTTTGTGTTCGCGCAGGTGCTCGATCTGCTCGACGGTTTCGATGAGGGATTGCTTGATAGAGACAAATGCGTTTTTGGTCTGGACACCCGAAGAGATACGGAAAATGCTTTTCTCAGCAGTGTCGAGGATCTCGGTTGCGGGCATGTCGTTTTCTTCATACGCAAGCGTCGCGATAGACTCAGATGCATCGATGAGCGCGCGGAGGATGTATTTCTTGTACACGATGTCTGCGTAGTGACGGATGTTGACGGTAGAAGGGACATTGCCCATGAGCTCGTTGAGGTATGTGTTGCCACCGACATCTGCGAGCTGTTTCTTTTCTTTGAGTGCGTTTGAGATAGAGAGGACATCGATAGGTTCGTTTTTCATCGAGAGCTCCATGATCATCTTGAAGATAATCGCATGCTTTTTGGCATAGAACATATCCGCAGTGATGAGGTCGACTATCTCGTGTATCGCCGCAGGGCGGAGCATGAGCGCGCCGAGCACTGCCTGCTCACTTTCGAGGTTGTGCGGTGGGACACGGAGGTTGGCGAGACTTGGAGTCTTTTGCATGGAGTCATTGTAGCACTCCGGCACGTGCGGACGAAATGCACACAAACGTGACATTTGAGCCTTATTTTTGGTATCATATCCCCATGTCTTCCACAACTTCTACTACCAAGAAGCGTCTTGTCTCAGGCGTCAAGCCAACTGGTCGGCCCCATATCGGCAACTACTTTGGAGCAATGAAACAACTTGTGGATCTCCAAGATTTGTACGAGTCCTACATCTTTATCGCGGACCTTCATGCACTCAACAGTGTCTCTGATGCAGCTACTATGCGCACATTTACGCACGAACTCGTGCTTGATTACCTGGCGATCGGACTCGATCCTGCAAAGGTGGTGCTGTTCAAACAATCTGCAGTTCCTGCGCATACACAACTGACCTGGATATTTGATACGCTCGTGACCGTACCGTTTATGATGCGCGCGCACGCATACAAAGACGCTGTTGCCAAAAACATCGAACCATCGATGGGGTTGTTCACCTATCCAGTACTCATGGCATCTGACATATTGCTCTACGACGCAGATGTCGTCCCTGTAGGCAAAGATCAAAAGCAACACATCGAATACGCGCGTGATATCGCGGGCAAATTTAACCATCAATACAGTGAGCTGTTCAAACTTCCCAACGAGCTTGTTGTTGAGGCAGTCGCAGTAGTCCCGGGCACCGACGGGCAAAAGATGTCCAAGAGCTACAACAACACGATCCCACTGTTCGGCACTGACGAAGAAATCACCAAGGCGGTCATGTCTATCCCGACAGATTCACGTCGCCCTGACGAAGAAAAGAATCCCGATGATTTGATCTTGTACCAGATCCACAAACTGTTCAACGATTCACCAGAGCTACGAGCACAGTACCGCCAAGGCCTCGGCTATGGCGATGCCAAGAAAATGCTCATAGCGGACATCATCTCCTTCGTCACGCCCATGCGCGCACGCCGCAAACAGTACGAGGACAACCCAAAGCTCGTCGAAGAAATCCTCCTCCAAGGCGCCATGAAAGCAAATGACGTTGCGATGAAAAAGCTGACGGATGTGTACGAGGCGGTGGGGCTAGTGGAGTAGGTATGGAAAAACCTTTTGAAAATAAAGACGATTTTGATTGGGAGCCGTATTATGAGCAAATTGCAGGTGATAAACATTCACGTTCTTTAGAAATAGCCGTAACAAAGCTTTGTAAAGAAAAGGGTGAAGCGCTTGATATTGGTGCTGGTAATTTAAGAGATACCAAATTTCTCCTAGAGAACGGATTTGAGGTAACAGCTGTCGATCCATCGCCTACCTCTATCGAGTATGCGAGCAAACTAAATAATGCCTCGCTTACAATGATTCAAGATAAGATTGGCGGGTACACGTTTCCAGAGAATCATTTTGTACTAGTTAATGCACAGAGTATTTTATTTCATCTTCCAAAAGAACGATTCGATTCCGTTATGGAAAATATAAGAAAATCTCTTAGATCAGGGGGAGTTTTTTGTGGGGATTTTTTGGGAACTAGCGATGAATGGAACAAACCAGAATCTAATAAAACCTTCTTAACAAAAGAACAGATAGAAGACCTGCTCAAAGGATTTGATATAAAAATGCTAAAAGAAACAGAAAAAGATGCCAATTTTGCGTATTCTGTTGTGCAGGGTACAAATGAAACTAAGCATTGGCATTACATAAAAGTAATCGCAATAAAAAAATAATATGGAACTCTTAAAACTTTCTTCTCATCAAGAAATTGCTAATATCGTACAAAAGAAAAATCTTCCTTTGAGTTTCTTTGCGTCCCCACATATGCTTCATACGTTTTTCAACAATCGCGGTTTTGATTTGTGGTGTGTTTCGTATCAAGAAAATGATTATATAGTCGTGCGCAAAATTGATCGGGAATTTGGGAATAATGAGATTAGATTACTGTTTGAAATATTTCCTGAAGAAGTAGTTGATTTCTTGAAGAAAAAATTTGATCCACCATTTATTGCGTACAATGAGCTCTTTATGGATCCTCGTAAAGAAAACCAAATTGAAGGAGTTGATGTCATTGTTGATCTATCTAAATATGTACACCTCGAAGACAAAAATATTCGAAAGCATTATCGACAAGCAGTAAGACGCAATGCAAATCTTATGTTCAAAGATTTTGACAAGGAAGCGTTGGAAAAACTACCTGCATTTTGGGAACAGTGGCTCAAAGATCGTGCAGATAGACCGTTTGCAGCAGATCGTACGCACAATGACGCAAGATTTTTTAATGAGTATACACTTGATCAATATTTTGGAATCGCTGTGTATGACGGAGAAAAACTTGTCGGGTATTCGATAGGAGTAGGTGTGACCGCTACTGGATGTATTAGTGCGTTCAATAAATGCCTCCGCGGATACACGAATCTCGGGCTCCAGCTCTCATACGAGAAAGCAAGACAAGTTTTTGAAAAAGGGTTTACCTATATGAGTATTGGAGGTATCAACAACGACTTTAAGAAGCAATTTCTCCATATTGCGCATCAAGATCCCTACTATGGATTTGAGCTCGAGCGCAAGGAATCATTTAAAACTAGAACCCCAAATGGATACACACATGCACTGTTTTTCTAAGATCCTATGAACAAAGACCTGCTCATGACATATGAAGAATATAGTAAACTTGGTCAGCACCAAGTACCGTATGTGTATACTTTCAAAAAAAATGGAAAATGTATTTATTATTTTGGAAGTAAACACTCGTATGATCCAAACGATCTTCAATTTGAGCAAATAAAAAATTTTTATAATGAGTTTTTAAAAAACACAGCGGGACAACCACGTATAACACTTATCGAAGGAGGAAATTGGCCGATAATGAAAACCGAAAAAGAGGCAATACTACAATGCGGTGAAGCAGGGTACGTTGCTTATCTTGCGCATCAAGCGCAGGTAGAGCGCTCATCTCCAGAACCAAGAGAAAAAAAGAGGTTTGCTGAGCTTGAAAAAATATTTACACGAGAAGAAATTATTTATAAAGATTTTGCACAAATCGTGTATCAGTGGAGTAATATGACAACAAAAAGAGACTTCCAGGAGTACGCTAATGAGTTAATGGAAGCTGATAAAGCAACAAGTGGTTGGACAGATTTTGATTTTTCAATTTCACATATGAAAGAAATTCATAAATCTTTATTTGGAACTGACTTTAATCTTTCAAACATCGATTTTTTTAGAAATATTGTTGATCCACGAAAAGATACTACGGTGATCAATCGTATTGCCGCGTTTGGGAATAGTGGTTTTCGAGATAGACATATTCTCACTGAAATAGCAAAATATTGGAAGGAGGGAAAAAATATCTTTATTATTTACGGAGCAAGTCACGCGGTGATGCAAGAGGCGGCCATACGAAGCCTTACCTAAAAATCATCGGGCTTTTTTTATTGCCTCATTTATGGCATAATCAGGGGACTATGGAGCGAACATACATTGGGGATTTGAACACAAAGGCAGGGGAGACAGTGACGATCAAGGGCTGGATCGACGTACGCCGTGACCAGGGCAAAATGGTCTTTTTTGACTTCCGCGACATGACTGGGTACATCCAGGGTGTGGTCCTCCCGAACCGTCCTGAAGTGATCGAGATAGCCAAAACTGCGCGCCCTGAAACAGTGGTACGAGTTGAAGGTATCGTCAACAAGCGCCCCGAGCGCAACGTGCAAGCTGATAAACAAAACGGCGACATCGAGCTTGAGATCACCGCAATCGAGATCTTGAACTATGCTGAACCGCTCCCGTTTGAGATCAATGTCGACACCAAAGAGGTTGGCGAAGAAGTTCGCCTCGCACACCGCTACCTCGACCTTCGCTCTGCTCGTATGCAGCGCAACATGCGCATGCGTGATGCAGTCGTACAGCACCTACGCAACGCACTCCACGCCGAGAAGTTCATCGAAGTAGAAACCCCAATCCTCACCAAGAGTACACCAGAAGGCGCGCGTGACTATATCGTCCCAGCACGACTGTACCCAGGCACCTTTTATGCGCTCCCGCAGTCGCCACAGCAGTACAAACAACTCCTCATGGCAGGAGGCATCGAGCGATACTTCCAGTTTGCCAAGTGTATGCGTGACGAAGACGGACGCGGTGATCGTCAGCCAGAGTTCACCCAGCTCGATATGGAGATGAGCTTCGTCGAGCGAGACGATGTCATGAACATCAATGAGAAGCTCCTCATCGACATCGTCGAGAAGTTTTTCCCTGAGAAGCGGATCCAGCAAATACCGTTTCCACGGATCTCATACGCTGAAGCTATGGAGAAATATGGCAACGACCGACCAGACATCCGTGAAGACAAAAATGATCCAAACCTCCTCGCATTTTGTTGGGTGGTGGATTTCCCATTCTTTGAAGCAACAGAGAAGTCCGACAACCCTGACGCAACAGGTGCATGGACGTACACACACAACCCGTTTTCACACCCGACTCCTGAACATATGGACAACCTCATGGAGAAGCGCGACATCGGCTCAATCCTCACCACGCAGTACGACATCGTCCTCAACGGCTACGAGATCGGGGGTGGTTCTATCCGCAACCACACCTACGATGCGCTCGCAAAGGTATTTGAAATCCTCGGACACAGTATGGAAGACATCGAAGCAAACTTCTCGCACATGCTCACCGCGTTCAAGACTGGTACCCCTCCACACGGTGGTATCGCGTGGGGATTTGACCGTCTCATGATGCTGCTCCTTGACGAGCCCAACATCCGTGAAGTCATGGCATTCCCCAAGACTGGAGAAGGCAAGGACCCGATGATGCATGCACCGAGCGAAGTCTCGGCGAAGCAGCTCGACGAGCTCAATATTGTGTTAAAGAAAATAGAGAAGAAATAAAAAAACCTCTTTTTGAAGAGGCTTTTTTGAAATCATTTTCAATATTTGATTTCAAATGTTTTTGTTCGAGTGTAATTCTCCTTACATCGTCCGAAACTTTTCCTGTTTTCATCCATTCAAAGAAATCTCCCGTTAAATCCTGTGTCATAGAAATCTTATAATTTCCATCGTCTGTATACCCCAAGACTATTCCTTCAGGGCGTATACCATATCCAAAAATTCTTCTGCTTTTTAAGACAATTTTTTGTCCAACCGAAAACTTATACTCTGATGAATTACCTCCAAGCAAACGTGTAAGTAATTTAATAAAATAACTTTTCATAATGTTATATTTTCTTCATTATATATAATATATTTGTAATGTCAATATGTAATAAAAAGGAAAATAACTCGTCTCTAAAGTGTAGATAGGATAGTATTCTCCTTTCTACAATTGTTCATTGCCACGGGCATTATGAACACACTGAAACTATGAGGGTGAGGATTTCAATACTTCTGTATTAATTCTCACAAAGGACTTCATCCTCTCAAACCGGTGTGCTCATAATGTATCATCCAGACTATCTCTCGATAGATCTGGCACCAGCGAGCTTTCTTTTCTTGTGGTATACACAACTTTTGTCTATACCATCCATCATCCCGATTGCACGTTGTGTACATACACTTGCCCTTATTTCTTCTTTGTTCTTTCTTATCCTGTACCTTTTCCAAAATCAACAATCCAATATCTTTAAACCAATCGTCAACGGCCTTCCCAGTGAAGGCCGGAATCTTTTTATGGGGTATACTATACGACATGGAGCAAATGCCTCAGCAGCCGCAGTTACGGTATGCATCAGATATGGAGACTATGAAATCAGTGTTTGAAAACATTGCTCAATCTCATTATTTATTTAGCCATCAGACAAGTGAAGATACTGCTCAAAAAATATATCATGGGAGTTTTGAAGTAAGTCCAGGAACTGGCATTTCCAGTACACTGACGTGGGTTGGAGCTGAAAGTTTACTCAATCAAGTACAGCGCCAACTTGCTGGTGATTCACATCGCGGAGTAAAAGGTATGGTTGTAATTGCCGTACCAAAAGTAGTGCTGGACACTGAGGGGATCAGAAATAAAGCTGAAGCACTTGAAAATATGCTTCTTGAAAGTACTGAATATGGTAAAAATAATAATCCAAATCTTGTAATACCTAACGAATACAATTTCGGATACCTTGAGGGATCAACGTTCTATTACAAAAAGTAGCTATGGAAACCACTATCGAACAATTTCAGGTGAAACATGAATCTTTTGAAGGACCCATCGAGGTACTGCTTGAGCTCATCGAGAAACGCAAACTCTTTGTGAGCGATGTCTCACTCGCTGCGGTCACGGACGACTTCATCCACTACATCCAGTCTCGTGGTTCGCATCCGGATATGGTGGCGAGCTTCCTCACTGTCGCAGCAACACTCATCCTCATCAAGGCGCGATCACTGCTCCCGAACCTCGAGCTCACGAGCGAAGAAAGCGCATCTATCACCGACCTTGAGCGTCGTGTCGCACTCTATCAGCTCATCAGCAAGATCTCGCTTGAGCTTACCAAAGCGTATGGCAAAACAATCCTCTTTGACGGTGTCGGACAAAAGACAGGTGTTGTATTTGCTCCAGACCCGACACTCCAAGCTACAGATCTCCCAGGACTCATCGAGGGACTTCGTGCGCGTATGCCTGCACCTACTCCCGTCAAACCAGAAGCGCGAGTCCAAGTAACTATCTCTATCACTGAGGTTATCGACACTATCCGAGAGCGCATCGAGCGCCTGATGGAGGGAAGCTTTGCCGATATCGTTGTGCAGAGTCCAAACGGCGATGACAAAAGTCAAAAAGTCTATACGATCGTGTCGTTTCTTGGTATGCTAGAGCTTGTACGTCGCGGGTTTGTCCAAGCTGAGCAAGACGATCAGTTTGGTGATATCAAGCTCAATCGACACTCAACCTCATGAACACCGCATACGCTATCCAATCCATACTCTTTGCAACTGGTGAACCACACACGGTGACCTCCCTTGCAAAGGTGCTCGGCATAGATACTGACGCAGTTACAGCAGCTATCGCAGAGCTCAAAAACGCAATCAAAGAGCACGGGGTGATACTCGTTGAGCTTGACGGTACCGTCGCACTTGCAACAGCACCGACCTACAGCACCCTCATCGAAACGATCCGCAAAGAAGAACTCTCCAAAGAGCTCAGCAAGGCATCGGCCGAGACGCTTGCGATCGTCACGTACAATCCCGGCGCTACCAAAAGCCAGATCGAGTTTATCCGTGGCGTCAATGCATCCTACAGTGTGCGAGCACTCCAGATGCGTGGACTCATCGAGCAGCGCGGGATAGGACGAGGGGTAGGGTACTGGCCGACACTGAGAGTACTTGAGCACTTTGGTGTTGCACGCATCGAAGATTTGCCAGAGTATGCAACAAGTAACCAAACACTTACCGAACTCCTTGCTCGTGAAATAACACAATCATAAGCTATGCAAATCCTCAGCGTTATCAAAATCCTTCTTCCAACAGCACTCGCATTTTTGCTTGGGATCGCTATCACGCCTCGTCTGACAACCTTTATGTACAAGCACAAACTCTGGCGCAGGCGTGGACGAGAAGGGGAAACGATCACCAACGCTGACTTTGCCAAGCTCCACAACACCGCTGTAGAGACCTCAACGCCTCGTGTGGGCGGTATCATCATCTGGATCGCAATCCTTGGTACTATCAGTCTCATGTGGCTGGTGGCCCAACTTGTACCATCAGAGCTTTCTGCAAAGCTCGACTTTTATAGTCGCAACCAGACGCTCATTCCACTTGCAAGCCTCTTGTTTGGAAGCATGCTTGGGCTACTCGATGACTGGTTTGAGATTCGCGGCAGGACTGGAGTGACGCGAGCGCGCGATACCGAGATCAGGTTTCGCTATATCAAGATACTCCTCATCGGTATCGTCGGCGTCGTAATCGCGTCATGGTTTTATTTCAAACTTGGTGTGACAGGGATCGCCATACCGTTTAGTACTCACGAACTCTTCCTTGGTGCACTGTTTATACCTACATTTGTGTTTGTCCTTATTGCAGTCTTTTCGGGGGGTGTTATCGATGGCATGGACGGACTTGCAGGAGGAGTACTTGCGATCATCTTTGCAGCGTATGCGGTGATCGCTGCAGGACAAAACCAGATAGATATCGCAGCATTTTGTGGAGTGATTGCAGGTGCCACACTTGCGTTTCTGTGGTTCAACATCCCACCTGCACGGTTTTATATGGGGGAGACAGGGATGATGGGACTCCTTGTTGCGCTCACCGTTATCGCATTTCTCACTGACACGGTACTCCTCTTGCCGCTCATTGCACTTCCACTTGTGGTTTCAAGTGCTTCATCACTTATCCAGATCTTTTCATACAAATACTGTGGTAAGCGGCGCGTGTTTCGTGTTGCACCACTCCATCACCACTTCCATGCGATCGGTTGGTCCCGCGAAAAGATCGTCATGCGCTACTGGGTCGTGAGTGTCGTTGTAGCAATCCTTGGCGTTGTTATCACCTTTATCAGCAAATAACTCATGCGCGCACTCCTTCACAAAGAATCCAAGAAGCCTTTTGATCGATACTTTTTTGGTATCGTCGTCCTTATCACCACGATTGGATTGTTTGCGTTTGTCTCAGCGAGCCTCGGTATCCTGGCACGGAGTGAGAGCAAGTTTTATGGTGTACTGTTTAATCAAATAGTGCTTGGATTTATCGGCGGATTTGCAGGGATGTGGCTTTCGATGCGAATCCCGTATCTCTTTTGGCGCAAGCACGCATTTTATATATTTGTTGGAGGACTTATCCTGACGCTCCTTGTTTTTGTACCCGGACTTGGATTTAGACACGGGGGAGCACTCCGGTGGATATCTATCGGGCCACTATCGTTTCAGCCTGCTGAAATTCTCAAACTTGCCTTTGTGATCTACTTTGCAACATGGCTTGCCTGGACCCACAAAAAGCTCGAGGACGTAAAGTTCAAAATACTTCCACTTGCTATCATGCTCGGCCTCGTTGCTGGAGTACTCCTCAAACAACCAGACACCAAAAGTCTTATCCTTATCACAGCAGCGGCATGTGCGATGCTTTTTGTCTCGGGTGTCTCATGGAAAAAGATTCTTATCATCGTTGGGACAGGTATTGTCGGGATTACTATACTTGCGTTTTTCCGTCCGTATGTGATGGGGCGCATTACAACATTTATCAACCCTGCATCGGATCCGCGTGGTGCGTCGTATCAGCTACAACAATCATTGATTGCAGTTGGGTCCGGAGGTGTGTTTGGTCGCGGCCTGGGACAAAGCGTACAGAAATTCAAATATCTCCCTGAGCCACAAGGTGATTCGGTATTTGCAGTCATCGGTGAAGAGTTTGGGTTTTTTGGATCATCGATTCTCGTTGTGCTGTACATATTTGTTGCAGTACGTGGATACAAGATAGCAATGCAAGCACCAGATAGTTTCGGGCGTTACCTTGTTGTCGGATTGACGACACTCATTGTTGCACAATCATTTCTCAACATTGCATCCCTTGTTGGACTGTTTCCACTCACTGGAGTACCGCTCGTGTTCATATCACACGGAGGGACATCGCTTGCGATAGCACTTATAGCAGTCGGGATAATCCTCAATGTGTCAAGATACCAAAAAAGGGTATAATATCGCTATATGAAGATACTACTTACTGGAGGCGGAACTGGCGGGCATGTCTATCCACTCATGGCGATCGCCGAAGAGCTCAATCGGATTGCGGACGAGGAACGTATCGTCAACATGAAGCTCTACTATATGGCAGACAAGCCATTTGACCCAGAACTCCTCGAAGAGCAATTCATCCACTTCATCCCGATCACTGCAGGCAAGCTCCGTGTATACTTTTCACTCAAAAACATTGTCGATGTATTTAAAACAAGTATCGGAGTAGTCGGAGCGCTTTACAAAGTGTTCAGACTTTACCCAGATGTGATCATCTCCAAAGGTGGTTATGTTGCGTTTCCAGTACTTGTTGCTGCCAAGCTCTTGCGGATCCCAACTATCATCCACGAGAGTGACACTGTACCAGGCAGAGTCAGTAAATGGTCTGGAAAGTTTGCAAAAAAGATCGCACTCTCGTATCCAGAAGCAGCAGAATACTTTGACCCTGCAAAGGTGGCAGTGACCGGGCAACCGATCCGTCGCAATTTCTTGCACCCAACACGCGATGGTGCAAAAGAGTTTTTTGAGCTTCCAACCAATCTCCCGGTAGTCGGAGTCTTTGGTGGATCTCTAGGGGCAAAAGCTATCAATGACGCTGTTGTGAGTATCGTTCCCGAACTTATCAAGAAATATCAAGTGATTCACCAAACAGGTGCGGCTGATTTTGCAGATGTAACAACTGAGGTCCGTATAGCACTCGGAGATGACACCAAACGCACTCGATACAAACCATTTGCATTTCTCAACAATGTACAGTCCAAAGTGTTTGCAGGAGCAGTCGATATCGTGGTAGCACGCGCAGGTTCATCACTATTTGAAATCGCCGCATGGGGCAAACCATCCATCATCATCCCGTACGTGCACGCACATGGTGATCATCAACGCAAAAATGCTTACCACTACGCTCGTACCGGTGCCTGTGTTGTTATCGAAGAAGCAAACCTTACCCCATCAGTACTCCTCAACCAGATAGAGTCTATCCTTGGTGACAAAGAACGCTACGATGCGATGTCAAAGCATGCTCAAGAATTTTTTATACCTACCGCAGCTCGTACAATCGCAACAGAAGCGCTCACGATAGGGCTCAGTCACGAGAAGGAATAAGTTTGCGTCTGCGCGCATAAACATAGGTAAATGATGCGCCAAGGAAAAACACCTGCGCAGAATAATACGTCCACACCAACAGTCCGACAAACGATGCTGCTGGACCAAACAGGTCTGTGTGGACAAGAAGCTTGATGTACTTGAGGATGAGCGTATTACCGAGCATGAAAAGTACCGTCGTGACAACTCCGCCCAAAAGGAGCACTCTCCATGGCAACGTCCGAGCAGGCAGGAGTCGATACACAACCGCAAAAAGTATCGTCCCAAATACAACCGGTGTCACAAACTGTATAACACCCATGTATATCTCAAGCACACTCAACAGTGCACTGAGTCCGAGGACAAGGATCAGAATGAGCGCAAGAAATGGCACGAATGAAAACGTGATGATCTTTTTGTATACAACTGCCCAGATATGCTGGAGGAGGGTCTGCTTGTGCTTAAACGGTTGTATTGGTGTGTCCCAGAGGATCTTGAAATCTTGCTCGAGCTCAGCAAACACACCAACCGCACCAAGCAAAATGATACCGACACTCACCGCTGTTGCAGTAAACGAAAACTGCTGTATCGACACAGAGCGCACTGCTTGATCAATATACCCTGCAACACTCGTACCAAGTGTTTTGGTGAGCTCAATCATAAGCGTGCCCTGGACAAGTTCTATACTAAACAGATACCCGGCAATCGTAACCAAGAGAAAGAGTAGGGGAACAAATGAGAGCATTGCGTAGTAGGCAAGCGCTGCACCCATGCGCTGTGCGTGGTGTGTACGCCAGTGCACAAGTGTTTCTCGAAATATGTTTTTCATCCATACAGTATATACGTTTTTGAGTTATCCACAGCATAGTACTTGCGTGGTGAACGTTCGTTCACTTATACTAGATACAGGTCGCGATTATCAAGAATAACCTGTCTACACCTATGACACGACATCAATACACCAAAAACATCTACCAGGAGCTCCGTGAGCTCAACGAACGTATCGATTACAAGATCTTGCGCGGACAGCGTTATACTGACGAATCTCGTCGCCACAAAGCGCTCCTTCGCCAACTTGCTCGTCAGTCGAAACGAGGACTTTTTAGCAAACTTTTCTCATTTGTCTAACACCTATGACACCCTTTAGCACTCTTATACAATCAGAGCTCGTGCGACTAGAGGCACTCTGCCAAGTACACAACACAGGCACAACACCAGTCATGAGTCGATATACACCTCACAAGCAAAAGAGTATACTGTCTCGATACAAATCTCCGTTTATCAAGCTGTTTCTGTTCTAGCATATGCACCAGGATTACAAACAACAACTCATCGACTTTCACCATAAACACAAGCGTATGCCGACGTATTCGGAGATGTTGACACTCTTTGGATTCAAATCCAAAAACGCGGTTGCCAAGCTTGTAGAAAAAATGATAGATGCAGGTATAGTAGTCAAAGATAGTCTCGGCAAACTACTCCCAACCGCGCAGTTTGATAGCATGCCACTTCTCGGTTCAGTCAAAGCAGGATTCCCATCTGCAGTCGACGAAGTACTCGAAACACTCAACCTCGAAGATTATCTCGTGAGGAAGAAACGAGAAACATATATGGTTGAAGTCGATGGAGACAGTATGATCGATGAGCATATCTGTGACGGTGACATCGTGATCGCAGAGCGTACCAATGTAGCTCGAAACGGTGATATCGTGATCGCAAACATCGATGGAGAGTTCACGATGAAGTATCTACGCACCGACGGCAAAAAAAGCTGGCTCGAACCAGCAAACAAAAAGTTTAAACCAATGTATCCCAAACACTCTCTCGCGGTGGTTGCAATCATCAGGGGAGTGATCCGCAAATACTAACGAGCCTCTTCGAGAGCTGCTCTTTGAGCAGCTTTTTGTTGTATCTCGGGAAGATACGTCTGCACAATAGCATCAAGCTCTGCTTGGGTAAGTGTTGTTGCGGTTGGATCAGTTGCAAGCTTTTTCCATGGAGCGGTTTTGCCGTATTGATATGAGCCAAACACTATGACAGGTGTTCCTGAAGCAAGTTTCGTATTGCCATCTGAGGCAAGTATCCATTGCTTTGCCCAGTTGTAGATCCACTCTGCATCAGCCTCTGTGAGACGCACACAGGAATGACTCGCTGGGTACCCTGGAAGCTCGTACTGATGCAGTGATATACCCTCCATATTGTCAAGGTTGAAATACCAGGGCAAAATCCATTCATCTTTGACACTACTAACAACAAGTTTTCCTTTCCAGTTGGTAAAGTAGAGCTTGCTTGGTGTTGGAGTATCCTTTTTGCCAGTACTTGTCACCATCCAACGAACACGCTTGCCGTACTCATATGCAGCGATAGCTTGGACGCGCTGAGAAACCAAAAGGAGTTGCGGGATCGATGCTGCGCTTTCGAGCGTCTGAGGGAAGGGTGATAACGCGTCCCAGTTTTTGAGCTCTGAGGGGATGACGATTGTTGTGTTTTTGGCGATATGCTTTTCGTCGAGACGGTTAAAAGTGATCACAAATCGTGTATTACTCAACCCAACCTCGCGAGCAATCTCTGCGCCGGGCTTACTCGATGTAACAAAGATATTGCGATAAGTGATCGGCTGTGACTGTAGAGTAGAAGTCATAGTCTGTGTCAGTACAGGTTCAGGCTGGTTTATATATGCAGAAAGCGTTTGTCGCTGGTGCAAACTGATATACGATGCGGCGGCAAGCGCAATACTTGCACCAATAAGATGTATATGTTTTTTATACTTATACTTCTTCATGCTCTAGTAGTGTACCAGCTTTTATCTCAACAGGGTCAGCTTTGCGTAGCTTTCGAGGATTCATAGATGATGGAAGTACTGCGTAGTGCCGACTATCATCAAGATCTGCGCCTATCTCCCACAAGTCTTCAGTGCTCACAATCCATGAAGTTCCATATCGTTTAAGTGAAAAGGGGAGTGAATACTCACGAAGCGTTTTGATGCCTGTATCGAGGAAGTACTCGTGAAAATAGGATAGTACAAGCTCTCGGATAGTTTTGTATATCGGTTCACGATAGCGCAGTACTGCATGGTTTGTTTTGGAGATCGCACCCCAATACCCATCTCGTTTAAACAGTGCAACAACATGATCAAGGTCACCTTTGGTACTTCGCAAATCAAGGAGTAGTGGTGTATGCCCGTGGTACCAAAGGATAGCAGCGGCAAGATACGCACCTTCTAAGCAATGTGCTTTGCGATACCTCACTACTTCTCGAGGAGAACGACACGTCTCTCCACCCGCTTCAAAGTTATATGAGAGTGTGTTGAGGAAGTCTTGGATACGATCTGGTGTATCGAGCTTTTTAAATAAGCGATGCTCCTCTTTAGTCAGGTCAAACATGTCCAATTCTACCATATCCAAAACAACATAAACAAACATTGCAGTCAAGTAGTACCCGGGTGTAGCATACCCCACGTATGAACGACCAAACCAATCGAACACTACTTCTGATCCTTATCTTTATCGGGATCATCCTTATCGTCCTTGTCGCGGCAGGACAGCGTCCGCTTGCGCGATTTGGTGGTCTCACTGCAAGTGTCAGCCCACTTGATACCTATCAGAAACAACCGGCACAAGTTGGTACATACTCGATCGTACGATACATCCCACAGAAACAATCTGTAGCACCACAGACTTCATACAGCTATACCTCATACCAACCACAGTATTACCCGACAGATACCAGTATCATGTTTCCAGATGGATGCACTATGACGAGTCCATATAGTCTCACGACAGGGTTGCCGTGTAGCTAACAAAAAACCACTCACACTTGTGAGTGGTTTTTTGTTAGCTACTATGGAGCAACTATTGTTGGGACACCTTCGAGGTACATATCACAAGTAGCTGCACTACCTGGCATTGTCAATCCGATACCGTAATCCCAGTAACCGTTAACACAAAACAGTACTCTCCGCTCACATACCCAGTTTGCAGTTCCATACGTCACTGTTCCGTTTCCATTATCTTGGCACCAATATCGCTCTCTCCGTCTCCCAAATAAATTGGCAAAAAATGATGGTTGTGGTTGTTGCTGATGTACAAAAGTCTCTTGTGTTGTGTCTACCTGCTGCTGAGTAGTGGTTGTTGTCTGACTTTGCTCATTGGTATCAGTGATCGGTTTTATTAGCGGTGAACCTGTTTTGGGTTGTGTGGTATTGATATCAATTTGAGACTCTTTAATTATCGGAGTCTTTTTGGGATCGGTCTTGCTCGGTGGTATCTGAGAAGTAGGGATGAGTCTTGAGACATCAGCGGGTTGTGGGTCTACTTGATTTGAGAGGCCTGCGCCAACCACTACGACAGCCGTGATTATTGCAAGGATTGTAAATGCTTTTTTCATAATTTATTGATATGTTACGGATATAACGAGTTAAGTATACCATTTCCAAAAAAAATCGCCTCCGGGTGAGGGAAGCGATCTTGAACGAGGATTGAAATACCTCTTTGGCTTTTTAGTTTTTTTCAACCTCTGATTGGACCATTTCTGAATCATCCAGGTATTCGTTTTGGGTTTAAATACATATACTCCACTGTACCCCTGTGCTGAGATAATATTTAAACCATCCGTCAAAAGATACCTGTAGATGTGCCGGTTTTGTGAACCTATGCTTCTCCATGCGGCCGCAGCTTGAGTAGGCGAGAGCTGTGTGATGCATGAGTGTTTGTCTGGCTCAGGGATGATGTCCGCTGTATCAAGCGGAGTATCAAACCTGACCCTAGTCATCTCATTTAACAACCTTGTAGACGAACAAGGTGTTTGAGCAAAAACCAAAAAATTACTACACGTAAGTAAAAGAATCAACAAAAGTACTTTTTTCATGGCTGACAGTTTTTCTCACAATACTTCTTTGACTATGTTTTGTCAAGAAAAAAGCCCTCCCTAGAAATTGGGAAGGCCTTCCATTAAAAAACAAACAAGAAAAGCTATGCTCGCTTGATGTG
The DNA here is from genome assembly GCA_964441495.1 of uncultured Candidatus Saccharibacteria bacterium. Lineage (GTDB taxonomy): Bacteria > Patescibacteriota > Minisyncoccia > Phycocordibacterales > UBA9973 > UBA4124. The sequence goes on along the minus strand of CAYTXV010000004.1, from coordinate 4,520 downwards.
TATAGCATCATTCTCTATCCAGGCAACAAGACCGCAAATATCCTGCAAACCTTCTTCTATTTTAAGATCCGAGATATCAATCTTCAGACGATTTCGCACCTTAACCGACATAGGAGCCCTTTTGTATCGAACTATTTCAATTAAAGGACTCTTCTTGCCTTTGCGGGGTACAACAATGCATGGTGCATTCTTGTATTTTTCAACACGCACACTTCGCAAGTTAAAAATAAAGTGTTTTAAACTCGAAAGTGAATGAATTTTGTGTCGCTTTAACCCTTCCAGACAAAGAAGAATTAGTTTCTGTGGATTTGAAGAGTAAACCCTACATTCTTTTTGGTAAGGAATTTTGGTGTCACCCTTATGATGGGTGTGCGGAGAACGGTTTTTTTGCATAAACAATATTTTTTTGTGAAAAATCTAAAAACAATAATACCGCAATAAGAATTTTTGTCAATCATTTCTATCGATATTGCCTTTACTCATTTTTACCGGCTTTTGATAAGGTGGTACAATAAAGCATGCTTAACCAGGTGTTTATTTTTGCAACAGCACTGTTTATGGTTATCAAAGGAGCGACGCTTGCAACACGATATGCAACAGCACTTGCGCAGGCCTACCACCTGTCCAAATACACTGTAGGGTTCATCATCATTGCAATCATCTCGATCCTCCCAGAAACATTTATCTCTATCAACGCAGCACTGAGCGGTATACCATCATTTGGACTCGGAGTACTGTTTGGTTCCAACATCGCAGATCTCACGCTCATCATCGCACTCATCTTGTTCCTCGTAGGTCGTGGCATCAAGATAGAATCAAAGATACTCAAGAACTACACTGTCTATCCATTTATCTTACTCCTACCACTCATCCTCGGAGCAAATGGGCATTTTTCTCGGATCGAAGGTACCACACTTATCATTATCGGTGGTATCTTTTACTATCTTGCGTTTCGACAGGGGAGTTATACTGGTCCGATTGTTAAGCAAAGTATCGGAGAAAAGGCGAAAAATGTTGGACTACTCCTTGCGAGTATGGCACTCCTTCTTGTTGGTGCACATTTCACCGTGACGGCAGCAACAGCGCTTGCAACGAGTATCGGTGTCAGCCCGATCATCATCGGCATGCTCATCGTTGGACTTGGGACCACCATGCCAGAATTCTTCTTTTCACTCAAATCTCTCAAACGAAATGATGACTCGCTTGCGGTCGGAGACATTCTTGGGACAGTACTTGCTGATGCGACAATAGTTGTCGGTATCCTTGCGCTCGTACGCCCGTTTTCATTTCCACAAAAGATAGTATTTGTGACTGGCATGTTTATGGTGATTGCATCATTTCTTTTGTTCTACTTTATGCGATCAGGCCGCAAAATCAGTAAACAGGAAGCGCACATCCTCTTTTTCTTCTGGGTGACATTTGTGCTTGTTGAGTTTTTTGTAAATAGATAAACCGGATCTATGAATTCAATCCTTATCGTCGAAGATAACACTGATATCCTCGAGTTTTTGATACAGGCATTTACTGATGAAGGATTTACTGTCGATAGTGCAACCGATGGTCGCACAGGACTTACAAAAGCGCTTACGTATCCATACGAGGTGATCATTTTGGACCACAATTTGCCGCACAAGTCAGGTGCTGAAATTTGTAAAGCGCTTCGAAAAACAAATGAAACGTCACGAGTACTCATGCTTTCAATCGTCCAAGATATCCCCAACAAAATCACGCTTTTAAACCTCGGGGCAGATGATTATCTAGGTAAACCATTTGTTTTTGGTGAGCTCCTTGCACGAGTTCGGGCTCTGCTTAAACGACCAGCCCAAACGAAACGAACCGTTCTTTCGTATGGTCCGCTTTGTGTTGATACTGATAGACATACTGTTCGACTACACAACAAAGTTATCATGCTTACTCCAAAAGAATTTTTATTGCTTGAGTACATGCTTCGCAATCAAGGTTTTGTGGTTTCTCGTAGCGCAATACTCGAGCACGTCTGGGGGATGTACACTGATCCACTGAGTAACACTGTCGAGACGCATATCCTCAACCTACGCAAAAAACTTGGCGATTATACACATCGATCATTGATCCAGACTGTTCCCGGGGTTGGATACAAACTCGCATAAACGCTATACTTGATACATAGAGGATGCCTGACTTCCGTTTCGAGAGATACTATGAAGTCCACGCGCATACATACGCATCGTAAACTTTTGCGTGCAGGGAGACAGTGTCATGAAGTGCTCCACGATATCGCAAATCCGCTCAGCGGGCTTTTGATGCACCTTGAGCAAAGCATACGATGCACTCAAACACTGAGGCGCTGTCACTGCAAAAAGGCACTGTGTATTGCGCAACTACTTGCAGACATCGTTCGCAAACATCGCTCATGCATGAGCTCCAATCAAAAACAATTGTTTTGTCCGATCAATCAAACACGTAGAGCTCTCGCTGGACTTGATCAAAAGATACGTGCAACAAAAGCGACTGTTCGTTTGGATTACAAACATATACGAGTGAAGCTACCTGGCAACCCGATCTGTTGGTGCCAAATCATGAGCAATCTCATCGACAACGCAATCGATGCATACAAAACAGTACCGACACAACCACGCGTTGAAATCATCTATACATTCTACAAAAAGAAACTTATTGTCCGAGTCATAGATCGTGGATCTGGTATACCCAAACATATACAGAAAAAAATATTTACACTCTTTTATACAACCAAACCAACAGGTTCTGGTGTTGGACTTGCTATTGTTCGAGAAATTGTTGAAAAAGAATTTAACGGATCAATCACCGTAAAAAGTGGCGAGAAACAGGGAAGCGAATTTCGGATTGAGGTACCAGTCAATCTTTAACTTTTCTTGAACTCTCGTTTTTATACTTATCTAATGCTCCAAGATATAAAAAATGAGTACAGGTGTAAATGTGGCAAATTGTTGTGTAAAGGCATATTGATTGAAGGCATCGTTGAAATCAAATGCCGACATTGTCGAGAAATCATGACATTTGTCAAAGGGCACATACCAGCGTAGGTACAAAACTCGATACATCTTGTACTCTCTATATAGCGTCGTAAAAGATATATTGTGCGACGTTACATCTCTCTCAGAGCAGTGTGCTGCAACCACTCTCCTTTCAGCGAGTTATTATTGTTTTGACTGGTAGCGACCGAGGCACGAGTTGAACGCATTTACCTGTGCATTGTACTCTTTGATTTTTTCTTGAGAGATCACGAGGGTAGTGTTGTATTCGGAAACAAGATTGTTAAACGCTCCAACACGAGTAGCATACTCTTCCCCGCTGGGGCGATTAGGGGATTCGAGGAGTGCCTTTTCTGTTGTGATGTATGCTTGTCGAGCTTTGAGATCTGCATTGAGTGCGTCAATACTTGCTTTGAGTGTTGTACTGATAGTTGGACATGCGGTGCGCCCTGTACCAAAGTGTTGTACAGCAAACCAGACCTCGCGTCCTTGGTAGAGTGCGTTTGCAACAGAGACGCCAATTTCTTGGTAGTTGGGATTGAGCATGTTGGCGCGATGGCCAGGACTTTCCATCCACGCCTTTACAACATCTTGGCTACTTGCAAAGTTACCGAGTGCTAAATTTTCACCCATAACAACGTACTGATATCCGACTTCCCGTCCCAAATCAGATACACCCTTACCACTTGGTGAATCGTGTTCAAAGTACTGACGAGTAATCATATCGTTCGTTTTGATAGTTGCTGACGCAACAAGTTTGCTGTTGATCTGAAGCGGTGGAACACCTGCTTTGATCCGCTCTGCATTGGTTGCCTCAACAATAGCTTCAGGAGTGATCGTAGACTCATCAGTAACTGTCTGTTTATTTATAGCTGTCGATAATACACTCGGGATAAAGGGTTTTACTCGTTCTTGCAACCCTTGTATCGGTTCAACAATCTGATTACTTTCAAAAGTTGCAAGTACCCTTTCTGTAACACTATCTGCAACATCAGGCGCAAACAATACTGTGGCAAACACCCCAAGTGAGACGGTAATGAAAATGTTGCTAAATGTTTTCATGTTTTAACAGGCAGCAGGAGTATACCCTTGGAGCGTAGCATCTTCTACGCTTTTAAACCAGATACGGTTTTCTGGTTTGATTCGCTCAAGCCCTGGACAACCAGGGGTGTAGTATTTGCTACCATTTTTTGATCCAGCAAATGCACCTGATTGCTCTGTGGTAGAACCCTCTTCTTCGGGGTTCTTTTTACGGATAGAGAGAGATTTGAGTACGGTATCACTACAGGTAAGTACAACAGCGCTTTTGCCCTGCTCTCTTCCCTTCAACATTCCAACATAAAAAGCCAATATGGCAATAGCTGCAACAAGGAGCGTAAAAAGTATCTTATAATATTTGACCAAAAACCCCTCCATACTCCCCTAGTGTATCATTATTGACAAGCGTACGCTTTTTGGGGTAAGATGGGGACCTATGGCACATAAGAAAGCCCAAGGAGCGGCTAAAAACCTCACGGATTCAAATCC
>CAYTXV010000003.1:0-69954 GCA_964441495.1 uncultured Candidatus Saccharibacteria bacterium | reverse complement strand
AAGGTCGGGGGTTCGAATCCCTCAGGGCGCACACAAAGAAAAAACCACAAGTAATTCTTGTGGTTTGAAAAGTAATAATGATCGCATTACCGGTATGCGGTAAATGTTCGTAACAAATGCCTATGTCTCCATGCGTTACGCGGGTTCTTGTTTGCGGTCAATATAGTCTTGAGTGCACTTATAAGACTGTCATACCGCTTACGCTCTTGCTTGTTTGTTTGTAACGATCTTTTATGACGTAGATCCTTGATCCGCATACGAATACGCCGGTTAGGCATCGATAGTCCTGGCATAATTTTAAATTTTCATCAATTTACATATTTTCATACTTTATGTCAAGTATGGTATAGTACCACCATGCAAAACGTCATATTTTTTGACCTCGATGGCACGCTCACTCCAGCATCTACCTGGTACGAGCTCAACATGTGGCTCGGCATCACCCCAGAACAAGACAAGGCGCTTTTTGAAACATATATCAAAGACGGTGCTTCATACAAAGCATGGATGCAGGCGCTCATGGAGCTTTATCGAAAACAGTCGCCAGTGACCAAAGAAGCGATTATTGCTTGGGCGCACACGATAGAGCTGCGACCTGATGCACTCGAGACGATCGGGGCGCTCAAACAAGCAGGGTATCGTGTCGGTATCATATCAGGCTTAGTCAATGTGATCGTGCAAACAGTTGCAGAACGACTCGACATCACCGATGTCCTCTTCAAAAACACCGCGGTCTGGAACGACGCAGGTGAGCTCATCGACATCGAGACTCTCGATGAAGGGGAACGAGATGGCAAACTACACCTCATGCAAGCGTTTTGTGCACGTGAAGGTATCGAGCTCACAAGCGTCGTCTGTGTTGAAGACGGCGGCAACGGACTTGAGCTCTTCAAACACGCGCGAGGTATATTGCTCGGTGAAAACCAAGAGCTTGAACCCTTTGCATGGAAAAAGGTGAAAAGTTTGGCAGAGATAAAAGATATCATTTAAATGATGGAAGGATTTGGAAACATTGACAGAATGGACGTAAAAACGATGGAACAAGATCGTTTGGTTGATACGCTTCATAAAAAATTTGAAGATCAGAAAAAAATTTACCAGCCAAACCCTATGGATTTTATTGGCGTAGACGGTTTTGACCAAAAAATCATCGAAGAAGAAGTAAAACTCGCACAATCTTTAAAAGAAAAGTGGGAACAACAAAATAATCAACACGAACAAAAAAACAAAAGACTCAGTGATGTTTTTGAAGGGATTATTGTTGATCAGTTTTGTGGTGAATGGATGGCAAATAAAGCACAAGCGTTTTATACAGCAGAACCCGATGACTATATCAGAAAGGTTGATTGTGTTATTGAATTTCAACCAAATGAAAATAATGAAACTAAGGAATATCTTGGGCTTGGAATTGATGTAACATTTTCTTCTGATTATTCAACATTGCAAAATAAGCTCGATAACATCTGGTCTAGAGATATAACAAGAGGCAAAGAGGTGACTGTAAAATATGTTGATACTGAAGATTTTAAGGGGTCACTCGATGTGTGCCGTGTAGTGCTTGCTGCCGACAAAGAGACCGTTTATGAACTCGCTCGTTTGTATAAAAATAAAGACAGAGAAGCGATAGATACCCACCCGTTTCTTGCAAACATTATTTCTCAAATAAAGTGTCAACTCGAGTCATATTATCGATATGCTCAAAAAAAGGCCCTTTCAGCTGATTATCTTCGACATGTTACCAAAACACTCAGTACTTTTTATGGAATTTATTCTGAAAAAGAAGATTTTATTGCTAAACATGAAAGAGAAGTAGCAGAGAGTTCTGTATATAAAACCATAGAAGAATACTGTCGAGAAAAATTAGAAAAAGTTCAGGCCTAATATGGAGGTTTTATTCGAAAACACCGACTTTCTCGTCATCAACAAGCCTGCAGGGTTGCGAACTCACGGTGATGGCAAGAGTGATGTCCCAACTGTCGTTGATTGGATACTCGCCGAGCGCCCAGAAATCAAAAGGGTGGGGGAGCCGATGCTTGTAGACGGCAAGGTGCTTGATCGCCCTGGTATCGTACACCGACTCGATGAAGAAACGTCGGGGTGCCTTGTGATCGCCAAGACGCAGGCATCGTTTGCGTATCTCAAGGAGCAGTTCAAAGACCGCACGGTACAAAAAGAGTACCATGCGTTTGTCTGGGGGCACTTCAAAGAACCAAAAGGCGTTGTCGATGTCCCGATCGGCAGAAGTACTGGAGACTTTCGCAAATGGCAGGCAGGACGCGGTACGCGAGGAGAGCTACGAGAAGCACTGACCACATGGGAGGTTGCACGGCAGTTTGAGGTGGATACAGATCGGTTTTCGTTTGTGAAGCTCTCGCCCAAGACAGGACGCACGCATCAGCTCCGTGTGCATATGAAATACCTCCAGCGACCGATCGTTGCAGACGCGCTCTATGGAGGTAAACCAGCGCTTGGGTTTCTCCGGGTGGCGCTCCATGCCCGCACCATCAGTTTGGTAGGTCCAGATGGGGAGAGGGTACAGGTAGAGGCTTCATACCCAGAAGACTTTGCCCAGGCGCTTGGGCACTATTGCAAAGAAGCCTAACGCGTGATAGAGTGTGGGCCTATATGGCAACTGCATTTACCCCTATCGATATCGAAAGCCGAAAAAAGCTTGATTTTGCTTCAGGTGACACGGTCCGCGTCTGGTCCAAGATCGAAGATAAAGGCAAGTATCGTCTCCAAGCATTTGAAGGTCTCGTCCTTGCGCGCAAGCACGGCAGCAGTCCATCAGCTACCTTTACAGTACGCAAGGTTTCAAACTCAGTAGGTGTTGAGCGTATCTTCCCACTCTACTCTCCGATGATCGACAAGATAGAGGTCGTCAAGCGTGCAAAGACTCGCCGAAGCAAGCTCTACTACATCCGAGACAAGGCAGCCAAAGAAGTTCGTCGCAAGATGAAGCAAATCCTCGGAGGCAAAGTAGCAGGACCTATCGAAGAAGCTCCCACAGAAGAAGTGGCAACAGAAACTCAAGAGTAATAACAAAATCCCCACATGTGGGGATTTTGCATTGTGCGCGAGAGAGGACTTGAACCTCCATAGGATTGCTCCCGCTACCACCTCAAGGTAGTGCGTCTACCAGTTTCGCCACCCGCGCAAATTCTTGAAAAGAATGTACTGGGTACTATAGTGTATACTTTGTTTATATGCAAGACCACGCTGTGCGACGATACTTTTATGGGGGACTATTGTTGGTTGGGGGAGTACTCACCGTACTCATACTATGGCCGTTTGTAAAAGTGATCATTCTTTCACTTGCGCTTTCTGCAGTGTTGTATCCTGTGCATCGCTTTTTGAAGCGCAAACTCGGTGTTTCGTGGGTTGCGGCACTGCTGACGATTATTCTTTTTATTATTGTGCTATGCATCCCGCTCCTGACCGTGGGGACGCTTGTGTTTCAACAAACACAAAATATCCAAACATGGGTTGTCCAGCATGGAGGGTTCGACAACATCACGAGCCTCTTTAATCAATCGATAAGTCGTATGGTCCCCGGTGGTGTGATCAATCTCAACGAGAGTATCACTTCTGTAGTAGGAAATCTTTCTGCTCGGGTAGGGAGTGCGTTTAGTGCCACACTTTCAACACTGTTTGGATTTACACTTGTGATACTCTCAATGTTTTACTTCCTCAAAGACGGACTTCGTTGGAAAGAGACACTGCTTCGACTGAGTCCACTTTCGGATGCAAGTGATCACGCCATCATCGAAAAGATGCGCCTTGCGGTGAACGGTATCGTCAAAGGCTACTTGCTTATTGCGATTGTTCAGGGAGTGCTCATGGGTGTTGGTTTGTGGATATTTGGTGTACCCAACGCTGCGCTCTGGGGAGTGCTCTCTGGTATCGCATCACTCATCCCGACGATCGGCACTGCACTCGTTGCTATCCCTGCGGTGCTCTACCTTATCGTTTCGGGCGATAGTGCTCAGGCTATCGGGCTTGGTATCTGGGCAGCTGCGCTTGTTGGCACAGTCGACAACATGCTCAACCCGCTTTTGGTGGGACGCAAGATAGACATCCATCCGCTTCTTGTACTTTTTTCTATCCTTGGGGCACTCGCACTCATGGGTCCTATTGGTATACTCATTGGTCCACTTGCGATTTCATTTATGTATGCACTTGTGAGTGTGTACAAAACAGAAACGATGATTTGATATACTACTGCGTATGGTAACAATCCTCGGGATCATCGGTGCGATACTCGGACTCGGAGTATCGCTCTATATTTTCAAAAAGAAACAAACCAAGACACGACTCGTTTGTCCGAGAGAGAGTAACTGCGACAAGGTTGTACATAGTACACACGCAACGACGCTTGGTATCAACAACGAAGTACTCGGTATCGGCTACTATGTACTACAGCTCGTACTCTGGAGTGCGGTTGGATTTGGGGTCGTGGCACCAGGGCTTTTGTGGGTACTTGTTGCACTTACTATTGCAGGAGCGCTCTTTAGTATCTATCTCATTGCGCTCCAAGCTCTTGTGATCCGTGCGTGGTGTCTGTGGTGCCTCGGATCTGCAGCAGCAAACGTACTTCTTGTCCTATCGCTCTGGGGCCTACCAACAACAGAACTGTTTGCACTTATCGGTTCACAGCGATTATTTTGGGTGATCGTGCACAACATCGGATTTGTGCTTGGCCTTGGTGGTGCGACGATCACCGACGTACTCTTTTTCAGATTTTTGCGCGACCATGTCATCACCGAGCAAGAAAAGGCGACTATGGATATGCTCTCTGCAGTTATATGGATTGGACTTGCGATACTTGTTGCAAGTGGCATCATGTTGTACTTGCCAGACCAAGCACGACTAGACGTGTCGGCAAAGTTCCTTCTCAAACTCGTTGTCGTATCAGTGATCACGATCAATGGATTTTTGCTCAACCTGCTTGTGGCGCCACGAATGCGCATGTTCTCATTTCAAAACATCGTTCCTGCGCGACGATTTCGTAGACTTGCATTTGCGCTCGGAGCAATCTCTATCACGAGTTGGTATACCGCGTTTATACTCGGTTCACTTCGACGGATCGCACTCCCACTTCGAGAGGGTATTGCACTGTACGTTGTAGTGGTGGCGACCATTGTTCTCATTTCACAGGTCTACGAACGAGTCGTTGTCCGTTACCAGCAGCCTCCTAGTCAAGGGCAATAAAATCTGGTATAACGAAAGTCGCGCCACATGGGGCTTATGGTGTAACGGTTAACACTGAGGTTTGTGGAACCTTCGATTCGGGTTCGATTCCCGATAGGCCCCCAATTACATGCATCCCACACATTCCAAAAAGGATATAGGTATCGAAATCATCACGTTTTTTGTTGCGCCGGTACTCCTTATCTACTTCAACATCATCCCGATTGAGTGGCGGGTGATTGTACTTCTATCAGTTTCGCTCATCCTTTTGTCTATCATCAAACATGAACGGTGGACCAAAGAGATGGTAGGGCTTGGCCCGATACGACTTGGGCGCGCAGTGGTTTGGTACAGTAGCATCACTATTGTCGGCGTGGTAGCACTCAAATGGTTTGCGGCAGTCGTTGGGTTTGTACCGCTCGACACCTTTGCACTTCGAGCTCGTCCAGAACTGATCCTCTTTTTTATTCCGCTTTCGGTGCTACAAGAAATCGCGTATCGAACATTTCTCGTCCAGCGGTTGCGAGTACTCACTGATCGTTTATGGGTACGAGTACTCCTGAACACCGCACTTTTTACGTTTCTGCATATCATGTATCCGTTCCCACTCATCGGGCTTCCGCTTGCAGCAGTAGCAGGGGTGACGTTTTCATATCTGTATGAACGCTATCCAAACATTGTACTTGTCTGCGCCATGCATGCAGTGCTCAACTTTGTATCAGTGTGGCTTGGATTCTTCACATTGCCGTAGTCTGCTATACTAGCACTCTATGCTATACACCAAAGAACAATTTCTCGACGCTGTCACCAATGAGTTTCGTATCTATAAACACCTTGCAGAAAAGATCCCTGCAGGTACCGACGGATACAAACCGACTGAAGGACAGCGAAGCACACTCGAACTCCTCCAATATGTCGCGGTTGTTTTTGCAGCAACTGCTGAAGTTATATTGAAAAACGACATGTCGCTCTACAGCACACTTATGCCCTCGAGTGCAGAGGTTAGCGTTGCAAACTTTGCTGACATGATGGATAGACAAGAAGCGAAGTTCAAAGAAATTCTCGCGCAGTATACTGATGAAGACTTTGCGACAGTGATCAACATGTATGGCATGGGGGACAAACCAAAGGCGGTGTATCTTGTCGAGAGTATACTCAAGTGGCTTGCTGCGTACAAAATGCAGCTCTTCCTCTACATCAAAGCTTCTGGTAACACATCGCTTGGTACCTCAAACCTCTGGGGTGGTGTCGATATGCCGATGAATCAATAGGTAGTGCGAAGCTCCCGAATCGGGGGCTTTCTGCTATACTAGCCGCCTATGCAAATCCTCAAACAATACCTGCGCAAATACTGGAAGATGTGTCTCTTGGTGATCGTCCTTGCGATCATCAATCAACTTTTTTCACTTGTTGAACCGATCATCTATCAGCGCATCATCGACAACTACGCGCTACGATTTAGTGAGCTTACTCGGGCTGAGTTTTTCCGTGGAACAGGACTTCTTCTGCTTGCATTTATGGGTACCGCACTCGTGTCTCGCATTGCCAAAAACTTCCAAGACTATTATCTCAACACAGTAACACAGCGCAGTGGTGCAGATATGTATCGCGAAGGTGTTCGTCACTCGCTCGAGCTGCCGTACGGAGTCTTTGAAGATGAACGAAGCGGGGAGACGCTTGGTAAATTGCAAAAAGCTCGACAGGATACCGAAAAGTTACTTCAGGATACAATCAATGTGATTCTCATTTCTGCGATCATCCTTGTCTTCATCATGGTGTATGCAGCAACTATCTTTTGGTTGATACCAGTAGTGTACATAGGCATGATTGTCATTATCGGTACGATTACAGTACTTTTTTCAAAGAAAATTAAAACGATTCAAAAGGTTATTGTTGCAGAAACAACAGCGCTCGCTGGAGCAACCACCGAAAGTTTGCGCAATATTGAATTGGTAAAAAGCCTAGGACTCACTGGGCAGGAGGTTGATCGACTCAATACAACAACCGAAAAAATTTTGAAACTCGAGCTCAAGAAACTCAAATATCTGCGCATGCTTGATTTCATCCAGGGTACTGTGACCAACGCAGTACGCGCAGGACTGTATTTCTTTTTGTTCTACCTCATCTTTACGCAGCGTATCACACTGGGGCAGTATTTTTCTCTCAATATTTATTCATGGATATTGTTTTTCCCGCTTACTCAGATTGCAGGATATATCGCAACCTATCGCCAGGCAGAAGCGTCCCTTGCTAACTATCAAGCGCTTATGGAGACCAAACCCGAGCCTCGGCCTGAGAGTCCTGTTCAGGTAGGAGAAGTGACCACGCTTTCATTTAAGGATGTCTCATTTGGTTATAAATCTGCTTCTACTCAAGCGCTCACGGATATCAGCTACAGTGTTAAACAAGGAGAGACGATTGCATTTGTCGGGCCATCAGGATCAGGCAAGACCTCGCTCGTGAAGCTCCTCGTTGGCCTCTACGAGCCAACAACCGGCGACATTGTCTACAACGGCATCTCATACAAAGACATCGACAAAGACGAGCTTCGCACACAGATCGGCTTTGTGACACAAGACACGCAGCTTTTCTCAGGAACTATTCGTGAAAACTTGTTGTTTGTAAATCCACGCGCAACCGACGCAGAGTGTCTCAATGCGCTCTACAAAGCACAATGTGCCAACCTTCTTGAGCGCGGCGGCAAAGGACTCGACACAGTCATCGGCGAAGGTGGCGTGAAGGTCTCTGGTGGAGAGAAACAGCGCCTCTCGATCGCTCGCGCGCTTTTGCGCAATCCTAACATTCTTATCTTTGATGAGGCGACAAGTGCGCTCGATAGTATCACCGAAGAAGAAATCAGTAAGACAATCAAAGATGTCTCTGGGACAAACGAACGCATCACGATCCTCATCGCGCACCGACTCTCGACCATCATGCACGCAGATCGGATCTATGTACTCGAAAAGGGGTCTATCAGTGAAAGCGGTACGCACGATGAGCTCATTGCAAAACAAGGACTGTACCAAGCGATGTGGCGCCAACAGGTCGGGGAGCGGTAGTAAGTGGTATACTGTCATTATATGGAAAACACAATAGAAAATCTTACGAACAATGATTCTATAGAAGCATTAAAGCTTCAACTACCTACTCTTTCTGAGGAGGTGAGAAATCTGATAGATAGAAAAATTGCTGGTGAAAGCATTGATACCGAATTAGAAGTAAAACAAGGAGAATTAAATGCTTTAATTACCAAGATTCGAGAAGCTACCACTGTCAAACCAGAGAGTGTTGAATCAGTAGAAGATCAACCAGAGAAAGAGTTTTACGCTGATTCAAAAGTAGAAAAGTCTGATTTAGAAACAATAAATAAAAGTAAAATCAACACCTCTTTTGATCTTCGAGGTCTTACACAAAATTTAAATGAAATAGGTGATATAGTTGCTCCGGATGGATATGTCTATAAAAAAGATTATCTAATTGAAATTATTGTTAACCTTAAGGGAAGTAATGATGAGAATCTGAAAAAAGTAACAAATATTTACGGACTTCGCGATAAGGTGAAAGAACTTCTTTTGAGAAAGGAATTAAATATCTAAAACTTTTACTTAACAACTCTGTTATAGTAAAGATGTGAAAAAGACAAACACAGCGGTATTTGGAGGAGGATGCTTTTGGTGCACGGAGGCAGTGTTCAAGATGATGAAAGGGGTTAGCAGTGTTGTACCTGGATATGCAGGTGGAAGCATGCCAAACCCGACATATGAACAAGTGTGTACGGGTACGACTGGGCACGTCGAAGTGGTGCAGGTCGAGTATGATCCATCGCTTGTGAAGTACGAAGATTTACTCACGGTATTCTTTGGTAGTCACGACCCGACGACACTCAATCAGCAAGGTGCAGATATCGGTACGCAGTATCGGTCAGTTGTCTTTTATACGACCGAGGAGCAAAAGGTTGCCGTAGAAAAGTTCATCGCGGAAGCAAATGCGTCAAACGAACACGGCGCGCCGATTGTCACCACAGTCGAACCACTTCCGACGTTTTATGAAGCAGAAGACTATCACAAGGACTATTATTCAAATCACCAGAACGCCGGGTACTGTATTGCAGTGATTAATCCCAAACTTGAGAAGGTGCAGGCAAAGTACGCAGATCTATTGCAAGATATCTATAAGAAATAATTTTTATGGTAAACAAAATCATCAAAACCGAAGAAGAGTGGAAGGTTGAGCTCACACCGGAGCAGTACGAAGTACTCCGTGGAAAGGGAACAGAAGCACCGATGAGTAGTGCGCTTGTACATGAAAAAGCCGACGGTACATATATGTGTGCGGCGTGCGGCAACCCGCTCTTTGCAAGTGATGCGAAGTTTGACTCGGGCACAGGGTGGCCAAGTTTTGATCAGGCGATCCCTGGCTCGGTAGAGGAACGAGTAGATGACAGTCACGGTATGCACCGGACTGAAGTCGTCTGTGCCCGATGTGGTTCACACCTCGGCCACGTCTTCCCGGATGGTCCAACTGCAACTGGGAAGCGGTACTGCATGAACGGTGTCTGTCTTGATTTACAAAAGAGTGATACTGAAATTCGTGAAGATGAAGAAGGGGAGCACAATTGGTAAATTGATAGAAATTTGCTAAGCTCTCGTCTATGAATAGTCAGTATCAAATCCTCCTTTTCTATAAATACGTGCACATCGACAACCCTGAAGTAGTGCGGGATTGGCTTCGCGCGCTCTGTGAGAATCTTGGCCTTAAAGGACGATTGATTGTCGCATCGGAAGGCATCAATATCACACTCGAAGGTACAGTAGAAAACACCGAAGCCTTCATCAAAGAAATGGAGGCTGATCCGAGATTCCTGAACATCCACATGAAGCGAAGTGTTGGCACAGGTAATGCCTTCCCGAGGCTCTCTGTAAAAGTGCGCCCAGAGATTGTGTCACTCCATCTCGGTGTATGTGATGTCGATCCCAATCAAACGACGGGGGTACACCTCAAACCAGAAGAACTTCACGAGTGGATCAAAACCGGCAAAGAGTTCTACATCGTTGATATGCGCAACGCATACGAGCACGCGATCGGACACTTCAAAGACTCGATCTGTCCTCCGATGGACAACTTCCGCGACTTGCCCAAATTCATCAAAAGTCTCGCGCATCTCAAAGACAAGACAGTGCTCACGGTGTGTACTGGTGGCGTGCGCTGTGAGAAGGCAAGTGGCTACCTCATCACCCAAGGGTTCAAAGATGTGTACCAGCTCGATGGCGGCATCGTCTCGTATATGGAGAAGTATCCGAACGAAGACTTTCATGGCAAGCTCTATGTCTTTGATGCGCGTGTTGCGATGGGGTTCTACACCGATGATCCTAAGCACGTGATCGTGGGCAAGTGTGAGAGTTGCGGCGCACAATCAGAAAACATCGTCGATTGTCGAGACGGTGGCTGCAATGGACAGTTCATCATTTGTGAGTCTTGCGAAAAGATACAACTAGAAAAGAAAGGATTTACCCATTGCCCGAAAGGGTGTCCAGGGAAAGTGAAGAGTTCGTTTGGGAAGATGCTTCAAAAAATCAAACATCTATTTAAGTAAATTGTAAAAACCCCATATTTTCTGTATAGTTTCCCTAATGGAAATACCTAAAGGAGCGCTCCACCCACTCACCCTCGTCACCGAAGAAGCAGTCAACATCCTTGCCAAACAAGGCTTCTCAGTCGCACTTGGGCCAGAGCTTGAGGATGAGTGGCACAACTTTGACGCGCTCAATGTCCCCAAGGATCATCCGGCTCGTGACATGCAGGATACGTTTTGGATTAAGGGACAAGAGGGCAAAGTGCTCCGCACACATACCTCCCCGGTGCAGATTCGTTATATGGAAAACCATAAACCACCATTTGCAATCGTCGTACCTGGAAAGGTGTTTCGCAATGAAGCAACAGATGCCACACATGAGATGCAGTTTCATCAGCTCGAGGGGCTCGTCGTAGGAGAGGGTATCACTGTTGAGCATCTCAAGGGAACACTACTTTCATTTTTTAAAGAACTCTTTGGGGAAGCAACCGAGATCAGACTTCGTCCGAGCTTCTTTCCATTTGTGGAACCAGGATTTGAGGTAGATGTGAAAGTTGGAGAAAAGTGGCTTGAGGTCTGTGGTGCAGGTATGGTGCATCCCAATGTGCTCAGGAATGTGAAGTACGATCCAGACAAGGTCACTGGATTTGCATTTGGTATGGGACTCGATCGTCTCGCAAATGTAAAGTACGGCATCACTGATGTGCGACTCGCATACCAGGGTGATCTGCGGTTCAATCAATTTTAAGTATGAAGTATTCGTATAACTGGTTACAATCACATATCGAGGAGCCGCTCCCGACACCAGAAGCTTTGAAAGAAAAGATTATCTTTGGTGCGTTTGAGGTGGAGTCTCTTGAGGCAAAAGGTGATGATACGATATTTGATATCAAAGTACTCCCTGATCGTGCGAGTGATTGTTTGTCGCACTATGGTATGGCGCGCGAGATTGCGGGACTGTGCAAGTTCACACTCAAACAGCGCAAGTACAAACTCCTGCCTGCGACTGACCTTGATACAAAAGTCGACATCACAAGCGACCTCTGCCGCAGGTATATCGCGATCAAGGTTGACGGTGTAAAGGTAGCGCCATCACCTGCGTGGCTTGTCCAGGCGCTCGAGTCAGTCGGGCAAAAGTCTATCAACAACATCGTTGATGCAACCAACTATGTACTCCTTGACCGAGGGCAACCAGTCCATGCGTACGACAGTGCAAACATCGATGGAGGGATCGTCGTACGTCTCGCTAAAGAAGGAGAAAAGATCATCACGCTTTCTGAAGAGCAAAAAGAACTCAGGTCAGACATGCTTGTCGTTGCAGACTACATCGGACCGCTTGCAATCGCTGGTGTAAAAGGGGGCAAGAATGCACAAGTGAAAAGCGCCGGCTCGGAAACAAACGATTCCGTTGGTCCTCGGGTCAGTTCACCAGACACAACAGAATCACCTGTTTCCTCGCCGGCGACCACATCTATCATTTTGGAGATTGCAAACTTTGATCCAGTGTCTGTCCGCAAAACCTCTCGATCACTCGGGCTCGTTACCGACGCATCCAAGCGGTTTGAAAACAACCTGAGCACTTCTGTTGCATTTGATGCTGCGCAACAAGTTGTTGCGCTCATCCAAGAACTCGCCGGTGGTACTGTTGCCGGAGTGTATGAACATTTCCCCAACAAACCCATCGAGCGCACACTTTTGTTTACACACACAGACATCGCGAGACTCCTCGGCAGCACAATAACTGCGCAACACATCAACGAGGTATTTGATCGATACCGATATCAGTACAGCGTAGAAGGTGATACGTATACACTCACTGTGCCGTTTGAGCGGCCAGATCTCACAGGGGTGCACGATATCGCAGAAGAGATCGGTCGTGTTGTTGGGTACGATATGATCCCGGCGACACCGCTTCCAGAGGTGCACAGTGTCGCGCATGTGCCTGAGTACCTGGCGATCCGTGCTGCAAAAGCATGGCTTGTTCACGACGGGTATCGTGAGGTGCAGACATATACGTTTCGCAAAAAAGGGGAAGTGTATGTCGCGCGTGGCCCCAAAGACAAGAGCGCGCTTCGCACCAATCTCTCTGATGCACTCAAAGAAAGCTATGAGCTCAATCAGCGCAACGCACCGCTCCTCGGACAATCAGAAATCAAACTCTTTGAGGTAGGCACTGTGTTTGTTGGCGACAAAGAGGTGGTACATGTTACAACTGTTGCCGGCGGTGTAGTCCAAGAAACAACACTCGATGCATACATCGCAGAGCACAAGATTGTGACTGAACACACAACACTCGATACTACGGCAACCGACAGTACATTTGCTCCATGGTCTGTGTACCCATTTATCGTGCGAGACGTTGCGGTGTGGGTAAAGGATGAGCAAGAGGAAGCACGGCTTGGAGAAATAGTGCAGAGTTTTGCAACTGTACATGCACTCCGTGAACCAGTGTGCTTTGACCGCTTTACCAAAGAAGGTATGACTAGTGTTGCATATAGATTTGTTTTTCAGTCCATGGATCACACACTCACCGATCAAGAAGTCGAGAAGTCGTGGAGTGAGCTCGTACAGCAAGTTACACAAGCAGGGCTCACCATCAGGTAGTCAAAACCTGTGCTATACTAGCGTTCTATGAAGCACCCCAAACTATGGATCGGGATCGGGCTTATCGTTCTTGCGGTTGTGATAGTTGCAGTGCGCAAACACAACCAAGCGCAGCTTCCAGAGCCGGACAGTACAGCGCTCGTCGGACAACAAGACGCGCTTCCTGACACAATGTACAACCCAACAACCCCATTATCAAAACCTAAAAAAGTAACTATGAATATCGACATCACCCAAGAAGGAAACGGACCAGCTATCAGAAACGGACAAACTGCAGTTGTGAGCTATATCGGCAAACTCGAAAACGGCACAGTCTTTGACGCAAGCAAAAACCGAGGAGACGGCACATTCTCATTTGTCGTTGGTGCAGGTCAAGTGATCAAGGGATGGGATCAGGGTGTGCTCGGTATGCAGCTTGGCGAAACTCGAGTACTTACTATCCCATCAGATCTTGCGTATGGACCAGGTGGTATCCCTGGAGTGATCCCACCAAACGCAACGCTTATCTTTGAGGTTTCGCTTATCGCAATCAAATAGTCATGGAGCGCATCAAAACACTTTTTTCAAAAATAAAACTATGGTGGGGTAAGCAGTCACTACGTCGCAAAGTACTGTATGGCGTTGTTCTAGGTATCATCGTTGCGATCGCGTCCAAAAACGGTGCTGCTGACAGTACAACAGTGATCGAGACGGTGAAGCGCGAGACACTCGTGCGTTCAATCAGTGCATCGGGGACAGTTGTGTCATCGACCGACCTTTCGCTTGGGTTTGAGCAGAGCAAGATGATCTCAAGTATCCGTGTCGTTGTCGGGCAAAAGGTTAAACAGGGAGATATCCTTGCGACACTTTCAAATGGTAATGAGCGCGCAGCGCTTGCATCAGCTCGAGGTGCACTCCTTGCAGCACAAGCTCGGTACAAAAAAGTACTTGAAGGTTCATCGAGCCAAGAAATCAAACTCGCGCAAGTGCAGCTCGATAATGCAAAGCGAACTCTCTTTTCAAAAGATCTTGAGGCAAAACCAGAAGATCCACTGACAACAATCGCTCCTACAATCTCAGGTACCTATACTGGCGCTGAGGGTGTTTACCGACTCGAGTTTGATAAGCTCGCGCAAAACACCATCGAGTATAGCGGCATCGAACGGGGAAGTGTCCGCATGAGCGAAGGTCTCCTTCAAAAGCTTGGTACAAAAGGTCTGTATCTGCAGTTTGCATCTGGTTCGTTTGACCAGCTTTCAAACGGAACAGTATGGACTATCACTATCCCCAACGTTGAAGGTGCATCATATATCGCCAACAAAGCAGTCGTTGATGAAAAGGAGGCGCAACTTGCGCTCACCCAAGCAACTGCGCGGCAGCCCGATATCGACGCAGCGCTTGCAGAAGTGATCACTGCACAAGCTGGTGTCGACACTGCAACTGCAACACTCGAAAAGACAATCCTTCGCGCGCCAGCAGACGGCACAATCACAGCAGTCAACGTCAAGGTAGGTGAGATAGCTCAGGTTGGTGACGGCGCAATCGCGCTCCAAGATGTCTCCAACTTGTACCTCGAAGCAGATGTCAATGAAAGTAGTATCAAAAGTGTTGCTATCGGCCAGCCAGTCACCGTGACATTTGATGCATTTCCGGGAGATATGTACTACGCAACTGTCTCTTCGATCGATCCTGCCGCAACGATCAAAGACAATGTCGTTAACTACAAGATCAAAGCGCTTCTGACAGATACCGCAACAGTTCGCCCTGGCATGACCGCAAACATGGTTGTCAAAACAGCAGAGGTCGCAAATGCACTTGTGCTTCCAGCGCGTGTGATCACTACTACTGACGGAGCACAAAAGGTGGCGCGTGTTGTTGATGAGCGACGCAAAAAGACAGTAGTGCAACAGATAACAACAGGACTCAAGGGCGACGGTGATCTGGTCGAGATCACAAGCGGTCTCGCAGAGGGAGACAAGGTCTTGTGGAGTAGTAAGTAATATGCCCAAAAAGGGAGGGTGGTGGAAGATCTTTCAGACTGATGTGCGTGTTGGGATGTTTCTCGCAAAGCGAGATCTCAAGCGCGCAAATCCGTGGACAACGACACTCATTGTGTTTGTGATGCTACTCACATTTCTCAACCTCGTAGTTGTTTCCGGTATCCTTGTGGGACTCATCGAAGGATCAGTGAGTGCAGACAAGCAGTACTCTTCGGGGGACATTGTCGTCTCGTCATTTCTCAACAAGCCATACATCGAACACACCCCCGAGGCAGTTGCAATCGCAAAGACTATCCCAGGGTACAGAGCGTCTGTTGTTCGGTATACCGGAAGTGCTCGCATCGAGAGTAACTACCGTACAACGATTGCGCCAGATGAGCTTCGTGATGGTGCGGGTGGATCGCTTCTCGGGATCGACCCTGTTGCGGAACGCACGTTCTCCGGGATCGATACGTTTGTTGTCGAAGGAAGCTTCATCGAACCAGGTGATAGTGATTCGGTTGTCCTTGGCAAAAACTTGTTGTACAAATACACACCAATCGAAGCGCCAGGATTTCAAACACTCAAAGATGTTTCTATCGGATCACGTGTACGGATCACTATCGGAAACGTTCGCAAGGAGTATTATGTCAAAGGTATCATCAAGAGCAAGGTAGATACATTTGATAGTTCAATCATCATGCTCGATAATGAAGCGCGCAAACTTATCGGACGCAGTGACTACAATGCAAACCAGATTGCGATCCAGCTCGTCCCAGGCACAGACGCTACTGTTGCCAAACAGTTACTCATCGATAGCGGTGTCGGCGCATTTGGTCGAGTACAGACACATGATGAAGCACTCCCCAAGTTCCTCAAAGATATCCAGGCAACGTTTGGCATACTCGGAAATGCAATCTCAAGTATCGGACTCGTTGTTGCCGCGATCACTATATTTATCGTTATCTTTGTCAACGCAATCACGCGCAGACGATACATCGGTATCTTGAAGGGGATCGGGATCACACCACGAGCAATTGCGGTGTCGTACATGGTACAGTCTATCTTTTACGCGCTCGCAGGATCACTTATCGGTATCGTCGTAGTGTTTGCGTTTCTCAAGCCACTCTTTGTTGCAAATCCTATCGACTTTCCGTTTTCTGATGGGATACTTGTTGCGACAGTTCCGGGGACACTTGTGCGTACCGTCATCCTTCTGGGCGCGACGATCGTTGCTGGGTACATCCCCGCACGTATGGTTATCAGACAAAATACACTCAGCGCCATCTTGGGCCGATAATATATGATCACCGTTACCAATCTTTCCAAAATATTTACTTCAGGAGACGCAGAGATCCGCGCGGTAGACAATGTGTCGTTTGTGATTCCGGAAGGGCAGTTTGTCGCGATCACAGGGCGTAGTGGATCGGGTAAAAGTACACTCCTGTATCAGCTCGGTCTCCTTGACCACCCGACACATGGGACAATCACGATAGACGGAGTCGACGTCACCGCACTTACCGAAAACGAGCAAACAATCATGCGCCTGCACGCGCTCGGATATATCTTCCAAGACTATGCAGTACTTCCGACACTCACCGCGCTTGAGAACGTCATGGTTCCACTCCTCATGCAAGGTGTCCCCGAGATGCAAGCAAAAACAAAAGCAATGGAAGCGCTTAGGCGTGTCGGACTCGGTGACCGCATGCACAATGTCCCAGGACAACTCTCGGGAGGACAACAGCAACGTGTCTCGATCGCGCGTGCGATCGGACACAACCCCAAGATAGTCTTTGCTGATGAACCAACTGCAAACCTCGACAGCGAAACATCCAAAACAGTACTTGATGCGTTTGTTGAGCTTAACAAAGAAGGTCAAACCATCGTCATGGTGACGCACGAACCGGAGTACGCAGCGCTTGCAGACCGTATCATTACCCTAGCAGATGGCAAGATTGTCGAGGACAAACGTAACCGCTGATTTGCTATACTAGGAACGTATGCAACCATTTATCGAAAAATATCACACCATTATCATTCGTATCATTGTTGGGGTGGGAGTACTCCTTGCGCTCTTTCTCCTTGCGGCGACACTTGTCAAAATGAAAGAGTACCGGTTTGTTGGATCAGGCGTTACTGCAACCAACACCATCACCGTGAGTGGTACAGGCAAAGTAAACCGTGCTCCCGACACTGCAAAGGTCTCATTTACAATCATGGACGAACAAAAAGATGTTGCGGTTGCGCAAGCAAACGTGAGCAAAAAAATGGATCAAGTAACAAAAGCGCTCAAAGCGCTCGGTATCGATGATAAATACATCAAGACCGAAAGTTATGATTCATATCCACAGTACGACTACACCAACACGATTCGTTGTATCACAACACCATGCCCCAACAACAACACACCCGTCCTTCGTGGATATCAGGTTTCGCACAATGTGCTCATTAACATCAAGCAACTCGACATCGTTCCGCAGGTACTCGGCGCGCTTGGGGATGCTGGGGTAACCAATATCAGCGGTCCGAACTTTGGGTTTGAAGATGACAAGGCTATCGCTCGAGAAGCTCGAGATCTGGCAATCGCAGATGCTCGCGCTGAAGCAGAGAAACTCGCCAAGAGTCTGGGGGTAAGCATCGTCCGCATCGTATCCTTTAGTGAAAATGGCGGTGGGTATCCAAACCCTATCTATATGCGAGATGCGGTAGCTGGCGCTGCTCCAGAAAAGGCAACCGCGCCTACACTCCCTGTGGGAGAGCAAAATATCACTGCAAACGTTACTGTTGTCTACGAGATCCAATAACACTTTCTTGACGAAAAATCGCCCCTACGGTATACTGATATACATCAGCCTTCCGGGGCGATTTTTTAATACAAGTATTTTAGTATGAAGCCAATCCAATTCCTCAAAGACACTCGCACAGAACTGCGCAATGTTACGTGGCCGACACGCACACGTGCGATCATGTACGCGCTTATTATTATCGGTTTTTCACTTGGGCTCGGGTACGTGCTCGGGGCATTTGATATGCTCTTCAAAGAAGTACTCAAAGTCCTCTTCATCAAATAATCGTTATGGCAAAACAAGAACACACAGGTGAACGTCACTGGTATACGATCCACACATACTCGGGGTATGAGAATGCGGTGCTTCGTAACCTTCGTCAGCGTATCGAGAGTCTCGGTATGCAAGACAAAATCTTTAATGTGGTCGTTCCAACCGAAAAGAAAATCAAAATCAAGGCAGGAAAGCGAGTTGAAGTAGACGAAAAGGTATACCCCGGATACGTACTTGTCGATATGATTGTGGACGAAGAAAGTTGGTTTGTAGTGCGCAACACACCACGCGTGACAGGATTTGTTGGTTCTGGAACAGTACCAGTACCGCTTTCACAAAAAGAAATCGATTACTTCCTCGGCCGCATGGATAGTGATGAGGCAGCAAAGCATACTATCGACCTTGAAGTAGGTGAGACGATCACCATCAACGACGGTCCGTTCAAAGATCTCGAAGGGCGCGTGTCAGAGGTGGACAGTGAGCGTGGCAAAGTCAAAGTCATGGTCTCACTCTTTGGCCGTGAGACTCCGGTAGAGCTCGACTTCTTGCAAGTTAAGAAACTATAGGTATAATCACAACCGTTACGCTACTGCTTCTACATTAGCATTACACCCTTTCTAGGGCACACACAATATGGCAAAAAACATTACAAAAAAGATCAAACTCCAAGCGATGGGTGGCATGGCAACCCCAGCTCCACCACTTGGACCCGCACTCGGTCAGGCAGGGGTGAACATCGGTGACTTCGTCCAGAAGTTCAACGCTGCAACTGCTGAACAGCGCGGAGAAAAGGTAGGTATCAAGATCTCGGTATACGATGACCGATCATATGATTTCGTCGTCACACAGCCGACTGTTACCTCACTTATCTTCAAAGCTGCAGGTATCGAAAAGGGTTCAGGTAAACCTCGCACCTCAAAGGCAGGCAAGATCACTCGTGATCAAGTCCGCGCGATCGCAGAGCGCAAGATGCCAGACCTCAACGCCAACGATATCGAAGGCGCGATGAAGATCGTCGAAGGTTCAGCACGCAGTGCAGGCATCGAAGTGGTTGGATAATCCTCCAAACAACTTTGAGCAATAAAAAAGCCGCTTCCGAAAGGGAGTGGCTTTTTGTGCTAAAGAACTTTTTACATAGGTACATACTCAACAAAAGTAAATGCATGGGCGTGCTTTTCGTCGGGTGCATGCTCGGCTAGTACTCGGCGATGTACAGGAAACTTTGTGATTTTTGGAAAAAACACATTGCCAGTGACCGGGGAATCAATACCAAGGTGTACTTCTGTTGCAAGGATTTTGGTTATTTCAAAATCTGTTTGCGTGAGTGCTTGCGCATAGATTTCTCCTCCACCAGCAATGAAATACTTTTCACACCCTGAACGCTCGGCGTGCAGTACAGACTCTTTGAGCGAATGAAATATTTTTGTTTGATCATTTGCATGTTCGGGTCTGTACATTACATCTCTCGTGATGATGTGGTTTTCACGATCAATGAGAGGTTTTTGACCAGGTAGTGATTCAAAGGTTTTTCTGCCCATAGACACAGTGTGGTGCAAAGTTTCTTTTTTAAAGTTTTGAAAATCTTTGGGTAAACGCCACAACATTTCCAAATCTTTACCGATGTACCTGAACGGAAGAGCGTAGGCAACAATAATGATTATTTGCATAGTGTTTCAATTTGCACTTACATTACCAATTTTTTTTATTTTGTCAAATTTGACTTATCTAAAGAAAAAGGTAATGTTTGAGAAACTAAACAACATTCTTAAACTAAAAAATTCTTTTAAAAATGAATAATAATCAAGAAAAGAAGTATTTTAAACTACTTCCTGATCATGGAGATGTAAGTATTCTTAAGATCATGGGTAATGAACCAAGTGAAGAACATCGGATTATCAACAATAGAAAGAAATTAAAGTACATTGTTGGTTTTCTTAAAAAAGAAGGTCTAAAAATTGTCTATACCAGCGGTGTTTATGACATGATGCATGATGGACATGTAGACTATCTCGCAAAAGCCAAAAAACTCGGTGATGTATTGATTGTTGGTGTAGATGACAATGAGCTTACTCGACTCCGAAAGCCAGATGAAAAAAACCGACCTATTGATGATATCAGTGTTCGATTAAAACTACTTGCACACAACAGATCAACAAACATTGTTTGCGTTCGTTCTGTTAAAGAGCACCCCGACCAGCTGGTAATGGATATACTTCCTGATGTAGCTGTTTTTTCTTATGGAACAGACAAAGATCCTGTTGCATTTGAGAAAAAAATTAGAGCCGCACTTACTGATTACACAGGAGAACTTGTATTTTTTGAACCCCAATCAGCAAACTCTACTACTGCAAAAATTCGTAAGGTTTCAGGAAACGGATCAAATGAGCTTGCTTTATTTCTCAAGCAAGAATTGGATGGTGCGGCAGATTTGGACAGGTTGGAAGATGCTATTACTAAATTTTTTAAACAAAAAGGAGGTTCGGTATGACAAAAGCAATCGTGCTCTATATGCCAGTAATTCATCAGGGATACGTTTCGCTTATCGAGCGACATCAACCAGTAGATGTTATATTACTTTCTGCACAAAACTTAAAAAGTATTGATCAGGTTATTGCGGATCAATTCAGTAGAGATATCCGTACTATTCCTACTCACGAAGTTGCAGCGTATTTGCACTGCAAATTTCCAGCTTTAAATATTCGCGAGTTTGAAGAAGTGGAAAACCTTACTCGTTTCAATGTATTGGTAATGCCAGATGAAGATATCTCTCGTATCCTTGCTGCAAAGGTGTCATCTTCAACCAGTGTTGTATTTGATAACGCATTTCTAAGATGGGATTGGAGAAATACTAATACTCCTAAAGAAGTAGTTGCGGATTATAAGATATCAACATCGGATTTAGATAAGGAGTTGATGGGTATTGCACAAAACGAAGCACAAAAAAGCTCTGATTTCTGGAGACAAGTAGGTGCACTTATACCGCTCAAAGAAGGATTTCTTGTAGCCTATAACGAACACCTACCTACATCTATGGAACCATATGAGACTGGTGATATGCGTCTCATTATGAAGCCAGGAGAAAAACCCGAAATATGTGGAGCAATTCACGCAGAAAAAGCATTGTTTGCAAAAGCGCTTCGAAAAGGAATTGCTTTGTATGGTGAAGATATGTACGTAACGACGTTTCCATGTCTCCCATGTGCACAAATGATATCCAGGGTTGGTATCAAGCGATTGTTCTTCAAAGAAGGGTATTCAAATCAAAATGCCGTAGAACTTCTACGGGCAGCAAAAGTTGAAATTATCCAGGTAAAATAAAAAGGTTCGTCGATAATTTCGACGAACCTTTTTTACTATTCTTCTTTTTTAGAACCAAACCACACAGGAACTTTTGTATTTTCCTCTGGCATAATAAGTTGTGCGTGTAAGTGAGTAACTGATCCTCCTGAAAATGATGTATCACCAAATCTCATAATCAAACCACCGCCGGTAATATTATATTTAGCACATAATATTCTTTTAATGGTTTGAAGCTCAAGCCAAACTTCGGATGGTAAATCTTCATCGGTTTCATAAAACTCATTTGTAACAATAACCAATTGATGTTTTATACCCGTATAAGGATGATCATTTTTGAACACGTACCAATATTTACCTTGGTGAAGGATTTTTCCACCGATGTATTTTTCGACATGAGTTGGATCAAATGGGTCGACAGCATCATTAATAATTTTTTCCCATTTTTTTCGCATTTCTTCACCTCGAGTGTTGGTTATATCAACGTATTTTTTTGTACTCATAAAATTATTTTTTTATCATACATCATTTATAAAAAATGTCCACCAAAAAGATAGTGGACATAATAAATACTAAATTGCAGAAGGAATAGAAATCCACGAGTGCGGGTGATAATCCTCAACCTCGAAATCTTCAATCCTGAAGTCGGTAATCGATTTGATTTTTCTTTTAGGGCGGAGATAAAGGCTTGGAAGCCTTAAGGGGTCTCTAGAAAGTAGTTGCTGTACTTTTTCGATTTGAATGTCATAGATCTGTGGGTCCGGCAAAAAATGCGTGTAATACGTAAGTTGTGTATTGGTCATATACGCTGCCATCAAACCGCATGAAATCCATTCCGTAAGATTTAGGACTAATCCAACAGGGCAATCCGCAGATCGTTGATAGACCGCCATATGCATGGTCGTATTATCCATCACATCAAATTGAACAATGTTGCCATGACACGGTGCAACAACAACTTTCCTCGGCGACCCTTGTTCTTCATCTCCGACAGCAAGAGGTGGATACCAGGTACTCAATAAATTTGTTCGTCCAAGTGGATTTTTTATCATCTTCTTGAATACAGCTTCAACCTGATTGAAAGTTTTCCCATTCTCCATAGGTATTGCCGTGAGAACAGGTCCATACGAACCAGGGCCAAGATCTCCTTCGTTCAGGCCGAAGTCTCCACATTTTTTTGCGGTCACCCAGTTTTCCCAGAAATTTTTCTTGCAGCCAAACGAGATAAGCTCGTCAAGCGTTCGTGCTCCATTCAAGAATCCGATAATCTCACCAATTGCCCCCTTAATAAGTCCGTGCTTTGTAAGGTCGCGGATAGGCTCTATTGGAGCGCCATTCGCGAGATTATATTGAAGCATTCTGCCAGGTAGTTCAAGACAATGTTTATGCCCTGAACCGGCATTTTCGGGTAAAGAAGCATGGATACTAGTTTTTTGATAACCGTTTTCCAGTATATCTTTCAGAAGATTTTTATACTGTGAATCAGGAATTCTTTCTGCATAAGGTTTGTAAATAACAATATTTCTTTTCATAATGTAATTTTTTCCAAATACTACCTTTTACATCTTGAAAGTCAAACTAATACCAAATGCTACAATCTCCCTATGCACATCCGTATCAAAAAGCTCGACTCGTCACTCCCGGATCTCTCGTATGCCAAGCCGGGGGATGCGGGGTTTGATTTGTACGCACGGGAGCGCACCGTGCTTGCTCCAGGGGTACAGACCCTGGTACCGAGCGGGGTGGCACTCGAGATACCTGAGGGCTATGTGGGGCTTGTGTGGGACAAAAGCGGGCTCAGTATCAAACACGGACTCAAGGTGCTCGGTGGTGTCGTTGATGCAGGGTATCGCGGGGAAGTCATGGTAGGGATGATCAATCTCTCGGCAACAGAGTATGTGTTTGAAAAGGGTGACAAAGTCGCCCAAATGCTGATCCAAAGGGTAGAGCACGTGACATTTGAGATGGTGGACCAGCTCTCTGAGACCGAGCGGGGTGCGACAGGGTTTGGCAGTAGTGGCAAATAGCAAAACCTGCATTTTCTGCTATTATCCTTGGTATGAACGACTATCTCCATACACTCGTCTCCAAAGCGCTCGGTGAACTCTTTGGTGTGAGCGCTGACTTTGTGATTGAACATCCCAAGGATATGGCTCGTGGTGACTATGCGACCAATGCAGCACTCGTTGCGAGTAAGTCACTTGGCAAAAACCCCAAAGAAATTGCTGAGGCGCTTGCTACACATATGAGTGAGTACAAGGAAGGACTCATCGAGTCTGTCACCGTTGCAGGTCCAGGGTTTATCAACTTCACCCTTGCGCGTACACACTTCGTCGATGCAGTTCGTGAGGCATCTACCCAATCGTATGGGCGCACTGATGTCTATGCTGGCAAGAAGGTTCTCGTAGAGCATTCATCTCCTAACCTATTCAAGCCATTTCACATCGGGCATCTCATGAACAACACGATAGGTGAAGCGATCACGCGCCTGGCACGTGTTTCTGGTGCGCACGTGACCACGATGTCGTTTCCGTCGGATATCTCACTCGGTGTCGCAAAGGCGATATATATACTTCTTGAAAAAGATATCCAACCAACAGAGGTGACAGTGCTTGGTGATGCATATGTCGAAGGCACGAAGTGCTATGAAGAAGATGAAACCGTGCAAGCTCGCGTCAAAGAAATCGCAGATAACCTCTATGCAGGCAAAGAAAGTCCTGAACTAGAGCTTTTTCAAACATGCAAGAAATTAAACATCGCATACTTCGAATCAATCGTTGCAAAGCTCGGCTCACACTTTGATGCATACATATATGAAAGTGAGGCAGGTGAAGAAGGCAAGAAGATCGTGCAGGACAATGTGCCAAGCGTATTCAAGCAAAGTGAAGGTGCAATCATTTATGAACCAGCTGACCCCAAGCTTCACACTGCAGTCTTTATCAATAGCCAAGGCAATCCCACATACGAAGCCAAAGATATCGGACTCCTTGATCTCAAGTTCAAGAAATACAACCCCGACCTTTCGATATTTATCACTGATGCGCAGCAGGTATCGCACTTTGCTGTTGTCCTTGATGCAGGATCTCATATCAATCCAGATTGGAAGGCAAAAAGTTTGCATCGATATCATGGACGTATGTCGTTCAAAGGCCAGAAAATGTCTTCGCGTCTTGGCGGGGTACCACTTGCAACTGATGTGCTCGACACCGTGATCGCCGAAGTCAAAGAAAAGAATCCTGACATCTCAGACACTGCTGCAGAGCAGATCGGTATCGCTGCTATCAAGTTTGCGATCCTCAGAGCAGCTGCGGGCAAGAACATCGACTTTGATCCTGACACCTCACTTTCGTTTGAAGGGGACAGTGGCCCGTACGTGCAGTACACAGCAGTGCGCGCGCAGTCACTCGTGCACAAGGGTGCTGAGGCTGGGATAGTCTCTGATGCAGGAGTACCGACTACTGGCACTGAGCTGATCGAACGGCTCATCGCGCGGTTCCCAGAAGTGATCACAGACGCGCAACACGAGTGGTCACCTCACCATATCGTCGGCTACCTGCTTGAGCTTGCGCAAGCGTTCAACAGCTGGTATGGACAGGGCAAGATCATCGATGAAGACGCGTCCGCCACCGCATACAGACTCGCAGTTGTGCACGCAGTCAGACAGACACTCGTAAATGGACTTCATGTGCTTGGGATTGAGGTGCCGGAAAGGATGTAGTTATTGACTATTTGTTTTTTAAGAGTAGTATCCACGAAAACAAATCACTATGGTACATTTCAAAAATTGGACACCATCTGCACAAAACGGTATTTTTTATTTCGAGCAATGGGATCAATCAATGATTGATGAACTGGAAGCATTATCTTCCTTAGAAGACGCAATGGTTATTATGGAAAAGGCATCCCTTATTGCAAAGGATTATTTGAAAAGACTGCCGCATCAGCTGGGTATAGTTTGCGGTCCCATATCTACCGGGAAATATTCCGTGGAAAGAAATCTGGAAATTTTCAACCAGACCGTTGTAAAGATTTCAAATCAAATGCCAATTTTCAATCAGATGCCTTTTGAGCCATTGTTTGCAAAAGTACATGAATTAATCAAAGACAATAAAGAGCTGTGTCCGGGTAATAAAACCTCAAAGTTTTTTATTGACCATTTTTACCGGGACATATTTTATTCAGACAAAGAATGGAAGCCCCACTTTATTGTCGGATGGGAACATTCAATCGGTGCGGCAATGGAACATGCAATTTTTACAAAACTGAAAAGCGAAATTATCTATCTACCGGAAGATTCCGTCTAGCAAATTAAACAAAGCAGCAAACTCACCATTTGCGGCTTTTTTTATTTGCATATATGATGCTCGGGTATGAAAATCCACGAAACAGAAGAACGATCACTTATCATCATCAAGCCAGACGCAGTGCAGCGATCCCTCGTCGGGGAGATCATTACTCGCTTTGAACGCAAGGGGCTCAAAATCATCGGGATGAAGATGATGGAGCTCAAAGAAGCGCTTCTACGCGAACACTACGCACACGTTGCTGACAAGCCGTTCTATCCACGCATTGAGCGGTTCATGATGTCATCGCCTGTTGTGGTGATGGCGGTTGCCGGTATCAAGGCAGTCGATGCTATCCGCACTATCGTCGGTCCTACCAAGGGATATGAAGCACAAGGTGGTACGATCCGCGGCGACTACGCACTCTCGATGCAGTCCAACGTTGTCCACGCATCTGACTCAGTCGAAAACGGCGCACGAGAAATCGAGCGATTTTTCACTGTCGATGAGCTCGTCGCATACGAAAAGGTTGATACCAAATTCGTATTTTCGGACGACTTGATGTAACAACCGCGCTGTTGTGTGCTTGTGAGGTAACGAGACACTAGATTTATCCACTGTCTATCTTGTTGCGTACCACAGAGCAGGTATACTAGAGGTACGGCTATTTACAAATAGTACTTAGAACATGTTTATCAGGGCAACCGTTGTAGATACCTGGAAGCTATGGGTGTGAAGTAATAATTTTGCATCGAAGCATCTTTGTATCTCGCGTGGCCCACTTGGCATCAAAGCTAAGGTACTATTTCCTAAATAGCCGTAATGAGATCCTCTCACGCATAGTGAGGGGATTTTTTGTATGGCATACTAGGGGTATGTATCGACGTGTACTTACCGCTTCGGCGCTCACTGGGATCGGGTTGTGTGTGGTCAACTGGCTTGCCAATACGTTTTATTGGTACGTCACTATTGGTTGGTTTGATATGCCCATGCACGGGATCGGGGGAGTGTTTGTTGCGCTGTGTGGCGCCGCTGCGCTTGCAAAGAGAAAGAGCGTGCTTACTACAAGTGAGCTACTCATCACGATACTCCTGTTTGTGTTTGTTGTCGGACTTGCATGGGAGTACTACGAGTACATTGTGCAGTTTTTTGTCAAAGGTGTACAACTTGCGAGCATCAGTGACTCTATCTCAGATCTCATCTGCGATATGATTGGTGGAGTTGTTGGCGTATCTTTTGTGCTTCTCTTGCAGAAACGGTACAATAAAGACTAATGCCTGACGCTGCGCAAAAAAATCATACACTCACACTCACCTTTGCTGGTGGTACAGGAAGTGTGACCGGTGCAAACTTCCTTGTTGAAGGAGCAGGGATCAAGTTTCTCGTTGATTGCGGACTCAACCAAGGAACCAAGATGGCTGATGATTGGAACTGGAATCCATTTCCATATGATCTGTCTTCGATCGATATACTCTTTGTGACCCATGCGCACATTGATCACATCGGACGCATTCCCAAACTTGTGCACGATGGGTTCAAAGGCAAAATATATTCAACAATCCCTACAAAAGACATCGCAGAGCTCATGCTCGAAGATACCGCAAACATCCTCTCACATAGCGAAAACGAAGCGCTCAAAGACATCTATAGCCCCAAGACAATGCAAGAGGTGATGAAACTCTGGAACGTGATTGATTACCATCAAGACCTTACTATCGGAGAATATGTGTTTCGCTATCGTGATGCAGGCCACGTGCTCGGATCGGGGATGCTCGAGCTCATCTACAACAACAAAAAGATTGTCTTTACTGGAGATCTCGGAAACTCTCCCTCACCGCTCTTGCGCGATACCGAAGCGCTTACAAAAGTCGACTATCTCCTCATGGAGAGTGTGTATGGTGACCGCAACCACACCGAGCGTGCAGTCCGGCGCGAGCGGCTCGAAGCAACCATCGAAGACAACTACAAACGAAAGGGGACACTGATTATCCCGACGTTTTCACTTGAACGAAGCCAAGAGCTCCTTTTTGAGATAGATCAGCTCGTCGAGCATGATCGCGTGCCGCAGATGCCTATCTTTTTTGATTCACCGCTTGGCATTAAACTTACCAAAGTATATGCAAAGCATGCGCGATACTTTAACGACTTTGCACGCACACTCGTCGGAGCAGGTGATGACATCTTTAGTTTCCCTGGACTCAAGTCGACACTGCTCACCGAGGAATCAAAAGACATCCTTCACACTACCAACCCCAAGATTGTGATCGCAGGGAGCGGCATGAGTAACGGCGGTCGAGTCCTGCACCACGAGGCAAACTATCTCCCTGATCCTAACAACACACTCCTCCTCACGGGATATCAATCGCTCGGCACAATGGGGCGCGCAATCCAAGATGGTGCCAAAGAGGTCACCATCAACGGCAAGACGATCCCAGTCAAAGCACACGTGGTGTTCATCGATGGATACTCTGGACACAAAGACTCTGATCACCTCATCGAATTTGTTGAGCAAACTGCAGACTCACTCAAAAAGGTATACGTTGCAATGGGTGAACCCAAGAGCTCTCTGTATCTCACGCAGCGTCTACGTGACTATCTCGGTGTTGAAGCATATGCACCACAAGAAGGTGATGTGGTAGAATTGGATTGCAACTAATCTATGAGTGATACAACAGCACAAAAATACGTTTGTTATAACGGTCCACTTGCAAACGATGAGAAGCATGGACACCTCAAATTGAAAATCGGCGTCTCTGGTGCTGCAGAAACAGGACACTGCGGACTCAATGCGCTCGACAAGGCCAAGGAACTTGGACGAGAGATCATCAGACAAGGCGGGATCATCATCAGTGGTGCAACGACAGGGTTCCCACTGTGGGCGTGTATGGGTGCCAAAGAAGAGCACGGTGTCTCTATCGGGCTTTCACCAGCTGCAACACAACGCGAGCACCTTGAGACCTATCGACTCCCGGTCGACTACATGGATCTCATCATCTATACCGGCTTTGGATTTCCGGGACGAGACATCTTGTTCACGCGCAGCTGCGACGCGATCATCATCGGGTGTGGACGCATCGGTACAATCCATGAGTTTACGATCGCATTTGAAGATGGTAAACCGATCGGTGTCCTCGAAGGTCCGTGGACCATGGCAGAGCAGATCAAAGACATGATCGCAAAAGGCAACCGTCCCGGGGATCGCGTGATATTTGACGATGATCCCAAGCGACTCGTTGAGCGCATCATCGCCATGATCGAACAGGATCACGCAGATGCAGCAAACGGGCGCTCTATCTAGCAACACCAAGCACGGTGTGGTAGTATGGTGACATAAGCGTCTGAGGGGCTATCAACCCCGAGCTTCTGGGAAGAAACCTGATAAGAGGGGAGTAGAACCCATCCAAATGAGAAGTAACCAAGGTGGTACCACGACTCTATACCTAGAGACTCGTCCTTGGAAAGTAGTCAACATGATTATTTTCTAAGGGCGAGTTTTATTTTATATATGGAACAAACAGACACACACACATCAAGACAAAAAAGTAGCGCAGCGCTTCGCGAAGAGGCGGTACTTGAGTTTTGGAAGGAAAACAAGATTTTTGAAAAGACTGTTGCAAAGAACAAAGGACAAAAAGAATTTGTGTTCTTTGAAGGACCACCGACCGCAAACGCAAAGCCAGCACTGCACCACCTCGAAGCGCGTGCATTCAAAGATGTGATCCCGCGGTACAAAACGATGCAAGGGTTTTATGTACCACGAAGAGCAGGGTGGGACACGCACGGACTCCCGGTAGAGCTTCAGATCGAAAAGGCGCTCGGACTTACAAACAAAAAAGATATCGAAACCTACGGCATCGCCGCGTTCAACAAAGCCTGCAAGGACTCAGTGTTTACCTACATCAAAGACTGGGAAGACTTCACCGATCGTATCGGCTACTGGGTCGACAAGCGCAGTGCGTACTACACGTTCAATGCCTCCTATATGGAAGGTCTCTGGTCTATCATCGCCAAGGTGCACAATGATGGGCTCCTGTACAAAGACTATCGCGTGCTCCCATGGTGCGCGCGCTGTGGTACGACACTTGCATCACACGAGCTTGCACAAGGATATCAAGATGACAAGGACCTCACGGTCTACGCGAAGTTCCCAATCAAAGGATTTGAAAACGCGTACTTTGTCGCATGGACAACGACTCCGTGGACGCTTCCGGGCAATGTTGCGCTTGCTGTTGGAAGTGATATCGAGTATGTGGAAGCAAAAGTGGGAGATGAAATACTTGTTGTTGCAAAAGATAGGCTTTCGGTGATCGGGACAGAATACGAAATCGTTGCTCAGCACAAGGGAAGTGAGATGGTGGGCATGGAGTACACCCCGCTCTATGCTGTACCAGCACTTCAGTCAGAACACTCATACAAAGTCTATGCAGCAGACTTTGTGACCACAAGTGATGGTACCGGTATCGTGCACATCGCGTCGATGTATGGAGCAGATGACTTTGAGGTTGCGACCAAGCACCAGCTCCCCAAGGTGCATACTGTGGACGAGGCAGGGCACTTCACCTGCGATATCGATTTCTTGAAAGGGCGCTTTGTCAAAGACGAAGAGGTTGCAGTCGATATCATCAAAGACTTGGCACACAGAGGACTCTTGTTCAAAAAAGAAAAGTACGAACACTCATATCCACACTGTTGGAGATGCAAGACTGCGCTCATCTACTACGCGCGTGACTCGTGGTATATCCGTATGTCTTCTCTCAAAGACAAGCTCATCGCAGAAAACAACACTATCAACTGGGAGCCAGCGCATATCCGTGAAGGGCGATTTGGTGAGTGGCTCGATGGACTCAAAGACTGGGCAATCTCGCGTGAGCGATACTGGGGGACACCGCTTCCGATCTGGCAGAGCAGTGATGGTGAGCGCATCGTCGTCGATAGTGTCGCGACGCTCAAGCAGTATGCCAAGAAGTCTGGTAACACCTACTACGTGATGCGCCATGGCCAGTCACAGAGCAACACCCAAAACATTTGGAGTATAGACAGTACTTCTGCAGATCCTCTCACTGCACAAGGTAGGGAGCAGGTGCACACTGCGGCAACTACTCTCGGTAGTGTCGACCTCATTATTGCATCACCATTTGCTCGTACCCAAGAAACTGCACGTCTTGTCGCAGAAGTGCTTGGTATGGATCCAGCTCAAATCATCACCGATGCGCGAATCGGTGAATGGAATGTGGGACGTGAGTTCAATGGTAAGGTGCATGAAGACTTTTTTGCACTGCGAAACGCAAGCGATGATCGGTACAAGTTCAAAACAGTAGATGGTGAATCATATGCACAGGTGCTTGCTCGAGCAGGTGCGTGTATCTACGATATTGAACGGCAGTATCAGGGCAAAAAGATACTCATCATCTCACATGGCGCAGTGACTCGCGCGCTTGATCTGCATGCCAAAGGTGTTTCATTGGACAAGCTGTTTGATGAGACGCGTGCATATCGCAACTTTGATAATGCAGAAATCAGACAGATTGATTTCGTACCACTTCCACACAACGAGGAGTACGAGCTTGACTTACACCGTCCACATATCGACGATGTCATCCTCCACAAAGATGGCAAAGACTACACGCGTGTCAAAGAGGTGATGGACGTGTGGTTTGATAGTGGCTCGATGCCGTTTGCGCAAGATCACTATCCGTTTGAGCACAAGGACGATTTGCCATATCCAGCAGACTTCATATCTGAAGCGATCGATCAGACACGCGGGTGGTTCTATACACTCCTTGCAGTGGGTGTGCTCATGGGGCGCGGCACGCCGTACAAGAACGTGATCTGTCTCGGGCACTTGCTCGACAAAGACGGCAAGAAGATGAGTAAGTCAGTCGGCAACGTGATTGAACCGTTTGATCAGATCGAGAAGTTTGGAGTAGACGCAGTGCGCTACTGGATGTATTCAGTCAATGCTCCTGGAGAAGGTAAGAACTATGACGAAAAGTCAGTCGCAGAGATCAACAACAAAGTATTCAACCTGCTCGGCAATGTGTATGCATTCTACGAACAGTATCGTGATACAGCGGTAGAGGGAGCCGCAAAAGAAAGCACGCATGTCCTCGATCAGTGGATCATGGCACGACTCGCTCAGGCGACGATAGAAGTGACACAAGGTCTTGATGCGTATGATCTGTTTACCCCGACACGTATCCTGCGAGACTTCATCGATGATCTCTCCACATGGTACCTGCGCCGAAGTCGTGATCGTCTCAAGGATGGAGATATAGATGCCAAAAGTACTCTATATGCAGTACTCAAAACCACTGCACAACTCCTTGCGCCATTTGCACCGTTTATGGCAGAAGACCTCTGGCAGAAATTGAAACTAGAAAATGATGAAGAGAGCGTGCATTTGAGCGTGTGGCCACAAGCGGGAAGTGTGGATGAAAAAATAACTGTAGATATGCAAAAAGTCAGAGATCTTTGCACCGAAGGAAATGCACTTCGAAAAAAAGAAGCAGTGCCCGTGCGCCAACCACTTCAATCATTTACGATCAACACAGAAGGATTGGAGTCATATTATGAATTACTCAAAGATGAGTTGAACGTAAAAGAAATCAAGGTAGGAGAAATTGGATTTGATATGACCATTACTCCTGACCTCAAACTCGAAGGTGACTACCGCGAACTCATCCGCATGATCCAAGATCTGCGCAAAGAAAAGGGCCTCATGCCACAAGATATGATCACGCTTACGCTCCCGACTCAGTATCAAGAGATATATGAGAAGTTTGGTGAGGAATTGAAAAAAACAGTAGGTGCACAAGAAGTTGTGCTAGGTGGGGGAGAGATAAGTATCGAGTAACATGAAAACCGCAATAATCATTCACGGCAGGCCAGACAAGGAAGAGTATTTTGACGGCACGCTCCCAAAGCCGACAGAAGCGCACTGGCTGCCATGGCTCAAGCGATCACTTGAAGCACGTGGGTATCAAGCATATATACCCGAGATGCCTCGACCATATGAACCGAGATATGAGGATTGGCAAGAAGTGCTTGAAACATATCCGATCGATCAAGACACAGTGCTTGTCGGGCACAGTCGAGGAGGAGCGTTTCTCTTGCGGTGGCTTTCAGAGCACGATGTGCGCGTTGGCAAAGTGATGCTCGTTGCGCCCTCGATCACACCAAACTATCCTGTTGAGGTTGGGTTTTCTGAATTTACTATTGATCCTCGGCTTACACACAAAGTAGGTAGGGTAGTGATGTTTTATTCTACTGATGATGAGGGGGGTATACTTGAGAGTGTGAAAAAAGTAAAAGATGCTCTACCAGAGATAGTAGTGAAAGAATTTACCACCAAAGGACACTTCACATCAGAAGATGGCGTGTCAGAGTTTCCAGAACTCCTCGAAGAGATTTTGAAATAAAAAAGCCGCCCCAGAAAAGGGCGGCAGGGAAGCTTACAAGTTATTTTTTAGTAACTTGCAGGTTTTTGAGATGATGAAAGTTGCTATGCACAGCACTCGTTACCTTGAGAGTAACATCACCGAAACGATTTTTTAAAAACTCGGATACCCGAGATTCAATTTTTTTGATATGAAAAGAACCCTTTTTACTACAGGCATCGATTTCTACAAGGATGTTTTCCTGTTTTGGGGTGTACTTTTCTGTTTTTAAAAAATAAAAACATACCTCTGTTTTTGGAGGAGAAGCACTTTTGATTATTTCTTCCAGTTCTTCAGAGAAGTGTTTACGTTGAGAGATTTTGGTGAATTGTCTGTTTGGGTAGTAAATTTTTACAACGAGCATGGGGATAAAGTTTTTTACAAAATATCAGAAAACTCATAAAAGTCAAGGGTGTACAATACAGACACATGCACACGATTCATCATACAAAGGCGGTCATACTCAAGAGCGAACCACGCGGTGAGTACGACAAGACATGGTGGCTTTTCACCGAGGACTTTGGACTTGTACGTGCAGTGACAACAGGGATCCGCAAACCTACTGCCAAACTCAAGAGTCAACTCGTTGAGTACGCCTTTGTCGATGTCGATCTAGTACAGGGGAGAGATGTCTGGAGACTTGTTTCTGCGACAGCGTTGTACAACCCGATCACAGATACACGCAGTCCTTGCGTGAGGCCATACGTGCGCGCGCTTGGGACACTCGTGCGGTTTCTTGTGGATGAAGGGGAACACCGAGCACTCTTTGCACATATCCTAGAAATTGCGCGTGCGATGGGTAGCGGGCTCGATCCGCGTGCATACGATGCGCTTGCGATATGGCGGATACTGGTGCATCTGGGATATATCGATGGAACAATCACCGCACCCTTTACTGATGCGGCGCGCTCGCTCGACGATGCTGCTATCACCGCACTCGTGCACACAGTAAACGAAACAATCAAACAGACGCATCTGTGAGTATCTTTGCTATACTGTAGCGTAGTATGTCCGAAGACATAGACCATATCGCACAGTTGCAACAGCGACTCTATACACGCGACCCTGACAACTTGCCCAAGCGTAAGTTTGGTATCTTGCACCCGATCAAGCAAAAGGTGCAATCAGCATGGGGATCGACATCACTTCCCGAAGAACCAATCACACTTCGTCGATCGGTTGCGGGATATAAGCGATTTTTTGTGATTGCGCTCCTGTTTTTCTTGGCAGCGCTTGGAGCGGCATTCTTTTCGCTCTATCGTGGTGCGGTGACACTCTCGAGCAAAAACGTCGACCTCGTCATCCTCGGGAATTCATTTGTTGCAGGTGGCGAAGAGCTTCCCATCCAGGTGGGGATAGCAAACAAAAACGCTGCAAACCTCGTAAATGCAGTCCTCACACTCAACTATCCCAAGGGTGCAACCGATGAGACGGGTTCTGATGTGATGCGCATCGAGCGTACGATAGGTACTGTCGGCTCTGGCAAGACGCGTAGCGAAGACTTCACCGCAATCCTCTATGGAGAGCAGGGTATCAGTCGCACGCTCACTGCACTCCTCACGTATCAGCTCGAAGGATCGACTGCAACATTTCAAAAAGAGGCAACGTTTTCGGTGATGGTAAGTTCAAGCCCTGTTGGACTTGTCGTCGATGTACCAAGTGCTGTTGTTGCAAATCAAACGTTTACACTCAACATCACCAACTCGTTTTCTGGAGACAAGATGCTCCCGAGTGTGATTGCACGTGTCGAGTATCCAAACGGGTTTGTGTTTCAATCTGCAACACCTGCGCCGATGAGTGGCAACAATGTCTGGAATCTCGGTGATTTACAAAAGGGCGATCAACGTACCATATCGATCCAGGGTAAACTTCTCGGAGAGATCAATGATGAAAAGGCATTTCGTATCTATGTGGGTACGCCACCGGATGCAACGAGCACCAAGATTGCTGTTGCGTACAACTCAGTCCTTTCGACACTCAAGATAGCAGAACCGTTTGTTGCAGGCTCGATCGCTGTTGATGGCAAAACAGATGATACCATCGCGCTCACTATCGGGAGCGACATCAATGGCACTGTCTCCTGGGTCAATAACTCGTCCTACACAATCACCAATCCGACCTTTTCACTTGTTCTTGGTGGAGGCGCGATAGATGTAAACTCACTGACTGCTCCCAACAGCTATTATGATCCACTGACGCGCACTATCACTTGGACAGCAGATTCAGATCCGGGACTCGTCGCGCTTCCCTCTGGTGCAAAGGGGACACTGTCGTTTGGATTTACCCCCACTGAGATAGGTAAGGATGTCACTCTCGCGCTCTCCATCCAGGGTACTGTTCCTGATCAGGGTGGACGTGTGGGCACCATCGAGAACATCGATACCAAAACAGTACGCTTTGCATCAAACATACAGTTCGCCGCACAGTCGCTCTACTCTATAGGTCCTATCAAAAATTCTGGTCCGTATCCACCCAAAGCAGATGCGCAGACAACGTACACGATCATGTGGACCGTCCTCCCATCAGAAAACCCACTTACCAATGTTGTTGCAAGTGCTGAGCTCCCGCAAGGTGTCAGCTGGACAGGGACGATAATACCGAGCACTGAGACCATCTCATACAACCCCGATACACGCATCGTGACTTGGAACGTCGGTGTGCTCCCCAAAGCACTTACAAGTACTCCAAAGAGTCGTTCTGTATCGTTTCAGGTTGCAAACAAACCGACTCGATCCGCGGTAGGAAGTGACATTATGCTCCTCGGAGATACTACCGTCTCGGCAACTGATGCAGTAACTCAGACAAATATTGTCTCAACAAGACCTAAACTTACCACCAAATTTGCCACTGACCCCATCTATACCGAAGGAGCCGATCGTGTGGTACGATAGGGACCTATGAACACCCCCACCATGGAACAACTCGTCAGTCTCTGTAAGCGCCGAGGCTTTATCTTTCAAGGATCGGAGATCTATGGGGGACTCGCCGGGACGTGGGACTATGGACCGCTTGGCCTTGCGCTCAAAAACAATATCAAACAGCTCTGGTGGAAGCAGTTTGTGACTGATCGTACCGATATGTACGGTATCGATGCTGCGATACTTATGAACCCACGTGTGTGGCAGGCAAGTGGGCACGTGGGAGGATTTTCTGATCCGTTGGTTGAATGCGCAAAATGTAATGCACGATTTCGTGCGGATCACCTCGAGAGTGATACTTGTTCAGCATGTGGTGCAGTAGGATCGTTTGGCGAAGCGCGTCAGTTCAACATGATGTTCAAAACTTCTGTCGGCGCCGTCGAAAGTGAAGACTCTATTTCATACCTTCGCCCAGAAACTGCACAGGGTATGTTTGTGAACTTCAAAAACATTCTCGATGCATACCAACCCAAGCTCCCGTTTGGTATGGCGCAGATTGGTAAGGCGTTTCGTAACGAGATTGCGCCGAGAGACTTTGTATTTCGCGTACGAGAGTTTGAGCAAATGGAAATCGAATACTTCGTTGATCCGCGCGACCAAGACAAAGTAAATGAGGTATTTGACGCACTTTTTGATGAGCAGATGGCGTTTCTCAAAACCATCGGTCTCTCTCCCGACAAAGTGCACAAGATAGAAGTCCCTGAAGCTGATCGCGCACACTACTCAAAGCGAAGTGTTGATACAGAGTATGATTTCCCGTTTGGACAAAAGGAACTCCTTGGACTTGCATACCGTACTGATTACGACCTTGCTGCGCATCGAGAAGCAAGTGGTGCTGACCTATCGTACTTTGATGAAGAAACCAAAGAGCGATTTGTTCCACACTGTATCGAGCCAACGTTCGGTGTTGATAGGCTTGTGCTTGCAGTTCTTGCAAATAGTTACAAAGAAGAAGGTGAGGGTGACGATATCCGTACAGTGCTTGCTCTTGCTCCGCGTATCGCTCCGTACAAAGCATGCGTTTCGCCGCTTCTTAAGAACAAAACAGAGCTTGTCGCAAAAGCTCAAGAAGTATTTGGGACGCTCAAGCGCACGTTCGGGGCTATCGCATGGGATGACAACGGCAACATCGGCAAGCGCTACCGTCGCCAAGATGAGATCGGTACCCCATGGTGTATCGTGATAGATTTTGACACCCTCGGAGAGACGCCGTCCCTCATCGACACGGTTACTGTCCGAGATCGCGATACTGGTGCCCAAGAACGCATTGCTATTGCAGATCTCGAGTCCTACATTGCTTCACGTCTGGGGTAACTAGTGGTACGATATCTCTATGCATGAAAGTAACACGGTCCGTTTGAGTACCGGCTCTATTGTCAAAGTACTACTTCTTATCTTTGCGTCATACGTACTGTTTTTGCTCCGAGATGTGCTCCTGCTTGTACTTGTCTCTATCGTGATCGCATCGTTTGTTGAGGCGGGGGTACAGGCACTTGCCAAGTACAAGATGAATCGCATGGTCTCTGTACCGATGATCTTTGCGGTGATCATCCTTATCATCATTGCCATCTTTTATGCGTTTGTGCCGATCATTGTTCGAGAGCTCTCGGATATGCTCGCACTT
Organism: uncultured Candidatus Saccharibacteria bacterium; assembly: GCA_964441495.1. Lineage (GTDB taxonomy): Bacteria > Patescibacteriota > Minisyncoccia > Phycocordibacterales > UBA9973 > UBA4124. The sequence goes on along the minus strand of CAYTXV010000003.1, from coordinate 32,013 downwards.
CTATTTAAATACTTGCCGACAGATACAACGATCAGTCAGCAATCTATCCAAGGTGCAAGTGATTTTGTCAGTACAATCACCAAGCAATCATCTATCAATGACATACTCGCAAGTGTCAAAAACGCAAGCACAATGCTCTCGCAGGGTGCAACATCATTTATCGGATCGACATTTGGTGGACTACTCAACTTCATATTGATCATTGTGATGTCGTTTTATCTTTCGATCCAAGAAAAGGGGATCGATACCTTTTTGCGCCTCCTTACTCCTTCCAAAAATGAGCGCTACGTACTTGATCTATGGAGTAGAACACAGCGCAAGATCGGGCTTTGGTTCAAGGGACAGCTGTTGCTCGGATTTATCGTGGGCGCGATCACGGCGATTGTGCTCGCTCTCCTGGGAGTACAGTACGCATTTCTCATTGGTTTGATATCAGGTATCGCAGAGCTCATCCCGTTTGGGATTATCTTTGCAGCGGTACCAGCGATATTGCTTTCGGTGATTGATGGTGGAGTACTGCTTGGACTTAAGGTATTTATCTATTATATTGTCATTCAGCAACTCGAAAACTACATCCTCAATCCTATTATTTCTAAACGTGTTGTTGGTATCCCGCCACTCGTTGTCCTCCTCGCGCTCCTCGTAGGTATCACCCTTGCAGGATTCTGGGGAGCGCTTGTTGCGATGCCAGTTGCAGTGTTTATCCTTGAGTACATGAGCGATGTCGAGAAGCGCAAACTTATCCCTGTTACTACCAACCCTATCGAAAACCCACTGAGTCGTTAATCCTATGAACAAACCTTTCTATATCACGACAACATTGCCGTATGTAAACGCGCCACTGCATATGGGTCACGCACTTGAATTTGTACGTGCAGATACTATCGCGCGGTACAAACAGCTCCAAGGCTATGATGTGTTTTTCAACACAGGGACCGATGAACACGGACAAAAGATATATACGAAAGCGCTCGATGCAGGCAAAGACGCACAGACATTTGTCGATGAGGCATACGCAGTGTTTCGAGCACAAGTGCGTGCATTTGGGATACATGAGGATGTGCACTTTGTCCGGACGACTGATCCAGCACACATACGTGCAGCACAAGCCTTTTGGGAGCGGGTTGCGCGCAACGGATATATCTACAAAAAGACCTATCATGCCAAGTACTGTGTCGGGTGTGAAGCAGAAAAGACTGATTCAGAACTTGTTGCTGGTGAGTGTCCGCTCCATCCAGGTACCGCACTTGAGACCATCGATGAAGAAAACTACTTTTTCAAACTCTCTGCACTCCAAGACAAACTGCTTGCGTTTTATGAAGCACATCCTACATTTATCGTTCCCGTGTTTCGGTTCAACGAGATGAAAGCATTTGTTGCGCGTGGACTCGAAGACTTTTCTATATCACGACTCAAATCAAAAATGTCATGGGGTATCCCAGTGCCAGGGGATGATGAGCATGTGATGTATGTGTGGTTTGATGCACTTACCAACTACATCTCGACGCTTGGTTGGCCAGAGAACATTGAGCAGTTTACTCGGTATTGGCAAGAGGGTACACCGACACAGTACTGCGGCAAAGACAATACTCGGTTCCAGGGAGTGATGTGGCAGGCGATGCTCCTTGCAGCTGACCTTCCCAACTCTGCGCAGGTCATCGTCAACGGCTTTGTCACTGCAGAGGGTGGGGTTCGTATGTCCAAAACACTCGGCAACACTGTCGATCCACTCGCACTCGTAGAGGAGTACGGTACTGATGCGCTTCGCATGTTTCTCCTCAAAGAAATCTCAAGCTTTGAAGATAGTCCGTTCACCATCGAGCGGTTTCGTGATGCGTACAATGCACACCTTGCAAACGGTCTCGGCAATCTCGTCTCGCGCATCATGACGCTCTCTCAGACATATTGCGAAGCATTTGTCCCACCAGAAGCACACGAAGAGTTCCCGTACGACTATGCGTTTAACGCATTTGATTTGCAAAAAGCTATCAATGAGATCTGGACAGGGATCGGAGAGCTCGATGCGTACATCGCAAATGAAAAGCCGTTCTCTGTGATCAAAGAAGACGAATCAAAAGGGAAAGAAATGATACACAAACTTGTCTCAGACTTGTACTTCATCGCGCGTGCGCTCAGACCATTTCTCCCAACTACTGCACAAAAGATACTTGAGCTTATCAAAGAAAACAAAAAGCCAGACACGCCACTGTTTGTTCGACGCTAACATGCACACGATCGATACACATTCACATTTGAACTTGCACCAGTTCGCACATGATCGAGAGGACGCTATCCTACGGATGCAGGCAGCAGGTGTTGGGACGATCTGTGTTGGTATCGATATAGAGACGAGTGAGCACGCAGTAATGCTTGCGGCCACCCACGACTGTATCTGGGCATGTATCGGACAGCATCCGACTGAGTGGGAGAAGGGATTTGATAGAGATGCATTTATAGCACTTGCACAAGCGCCACGTGTTGTTGCGATTGGTGAGTGCGGACTTGATTACTTCCGCGAAGAAGATCGACTGCGTAGTGCGATACAACGAGAGGTTTTTGTTGCGCAGATTGAACTTGCACGTGCGCACGATCTACCACTCATGCTCCACATCCGTCCCAAGCAGGGCACCATGGATGCATACGAGGATGCGCTTGAGATACTCAAGGAGTACAGAGACACATGGTCGAGTATGCGAGGCACAGCGCACTTTTTTGTAGGAAGTAAAGAAATCGCAGCGCAGTTTGTTGACCTCGGATTTTATATCTCGTTTTCTGGTGTAGTCACAATATTTCCCGAGTATGAAAGCCTCGTGCAAAGCGTGCCAATCGATCGCATCCTCCCAGAAACTGATGCGCCGTTTGCGGCACCGCTGCCGTACCGTGGCAAAAGAAATGAGCCTGCGTATGTCGTAGAGGTGGTGAAGAAAATAGCTGAAATAAAAAAACTGCCGCTTGAAGAAACCCAAGAGCAGTTACTTAAAAATAGTAAACATCTTTTTAAGATCTAATCATCGTAAAGTTATTTTTCTTGCGTGTATTTCAGACAATGCGCTTAACCGTTGGCTATCTTTTGTAACTTTATTTAAAAAAATAGTTAAGGTCTCTGACATTGGTTTCAAAATTTCTGAAACACCTTCTTTTTTGAACTTCGCAAATAACTCGCTTGATTTGGTTATTTTGATTAACATAAGAGTTTTTTCGAAACTATAGACTAAATTCTATTATTTTACAAACCTCCCAAAGTAGGGTAGTATACGACCCGTAGCCCTGTTTCCTATGGTGGCCCGGGTTTTGCCCAGAGCGGCCGAGGAGTCTAGTAGACCCTCTTGCCATAGGATATGTCCGAAGCAGGTCTTTAATTATCAAAAAAGCAAATATTTCAATGTCAACAGAAACAACAACTCGTCTCTACGAGCTTGGCTACCTCATCACTCCGACGACCAACGAATCAGCGGTTGCAGGAGTCGTTGCAGGGCTTACTGGAGCAATCGCCACAATCGGTGGGAGCGTCCAGAGTGAAGGAGCTCCAGAGTTTATCGACCTTGCCTATACGATGGAAAAAGACGTCGCAAGCAAGAAGATGAAGTGGAGTCAGGGGTACTTTGGCTGGATCAAGTTTGAAGCTGATCCTGCAGCACTCGAAGGACTCAAAAAGTCTCTCGATGGCAATACTGACCTCATCCGGTATATACTAGTAAAGACAAGCGTCGAAAATACGATTGTCTTTAAAAAGCCAAAAGTAGATGCGAAACGCGAAACCGCCTTGAGCGAGGAAGAAATGGAAGCCCTCATCTCGGCGAGTGAAGCAGAAGCAGCACAAGGAGAGGTGGCAGAGCACGAAAAACTTCCTGACCTCGAAGTTGATTCCGCTTCAGAATCTACCGATTCATCAGCACAATAAACATATGTATCTCAATAAAGTATTCATCATTGGTAACCTTACGCGCGATCCAGAGATCAAATCACTCCCTGCAGGTACTCGTGTTGCAAGTTTCTCGCTTGCCACAAATCGAAGCTGGAAAGATGCCCAGGGGAACAAAAAGGAAAGTGTCGAATACCACAACGTCGTCGCATTTGCGAGAGCCGCAGACCTTATCGCGCAGTACTGCAAGAAAGGTTCATCGCTCTATGTAGAAGGACGACTCCAGACACGAAGCTGGGATGCTCCAGACGGTAGCAAAAAGTACCGTACTGAAATCATCCTTGAAAACTTCCAGTTTGGCCCCAAAGGCTCAATGGGTCCAAGTGCACCAATGACAGATCGCCCAAGCGACGCAGAAGCACCACAAAAAGATGCTGCACCTGATATCGACACGATCGAATACCCTGACGAAGAGATCAATTTAGAAGACATTCCGTTTTAATCAGTACGTATGAAACAAGATTACTTTAACGCAAACAACATCCGGTTCATTGACTACAAGGATGTCGAAAATCTCAAGCGATTTTTGAATCCAAACGGTCGTATCTTGAACCGCAAGCGCACTGGACTTGCAGCCAAGAACCAGCGTATGCTTGCCGAGGCAGTGAAGCGTGCACGATTTATGGGACTCCTCCCATTCGTTGCAAACTAACCACCCCTTAGACAAAACCGCCCATTTTGGGCGGTTTTGTGCTATAGTGTCGCAAATTTGTTACCAATGGATAAAAACGATCGTTTGCGTACTAGATACGGCAATATGCTTATGTTAGGTGTTAGTGGGCTTATTTTAAGCGTTGTTTTAGGTTTGATTTTTATAAAAACCTTAAAAGCACTTTTTTTCCTGGCAACGCTCTGCGCCTCAGTACGCGTAATCAACAAAGCAATAGATTATCATGAAAAAATCCCGTCAAACTGACGGGATTTTTAGTGCGTGATTAGTTCGCTCGTTCGACGTACTCGCCGGTTTCGGTATTGATACGGATTGTTTCACCGATGTTGATGAAGAGGGGGACTTGGACTGTTGCACCCGTTTCGACTGTTGCGACTTTGTTGCCACCAGTCACGGTTGAGCCTTTGATCGATGGTGGGGCATCGGTGATTTTGAGTTCAACCTTGATTGGTGTTTTGATACCGATGACCTGTTCCTCGTCGTCCTCGTCGGTAAAGATGATGAGTTCAACTTCGGTGTTTTCTTTGATGAATTTGAGTTTCTCACCAACAACGTCTTCTTTGAGAGAGAAGCGCTTTGCACGGTCTTTGGGGTCGCAGAGCCAGACTTCACCTTTTGCTTTGTAGAGGTAGAGCGCTGGGCGTGTCATGATGTCTGCTTCTTCTACCTTTTCAGATGAACCAAATGAGATCTCAGCGACACGTCCAGTGATGAGGTTTTTGATCTTGGTAGCGTTCACCGGCTTACGCTGTTGTTTGCGAAACACATGTGAGTGGATCACTTCATACGGCTGTCCCTCCCAGAGGATAATCTTCTTTTCGCGCACTTCGTTGTATTCAAGCATTGCCATAATAGTTTTTGTAATTAAACAAAAAGGTATATTCCTCAAAATGCTCGCATAAAATCCTGCTGGATTCTTGCTCTGCTCGGCTCAGTCAGCCTGCGCAAGGCATTTTTTGGAACACACCTTTTTGTTCCTAATAACGGTGAGATTGTAGCCCAAGAGGAGGGAAAAGTCTATTCTCCAGAGCTTTCCATTACGACCTCTTTCATACGCTTGCGGACGTCTTTGGTGATCGCGTCGCGGACTTTGGGGTTCTCGCGCATGAACACGCGTGACGCATCATAGCCACGGCCGAGTTTCACTTCTTCTTTGCCACCATCAGGGTTGTACGTGTATGACGTACCGCTTTTGGTGATGACGCCGAGCTTCTCACCGAGTGCGAGGAGTTCGCCTTCGAGCGAGATGCCTTCACCGTAGATGATGTCAAACTCTGTTTGTTTGAACGGGGAAGCGACTTTGTTTTTGACGACTTTGACGCGAGTGCGAGAGCCGACCACTTCTTCACCCTTTTTGATTTGAGCGATACGACGGATATCGAGACGCACTGATGTATAAAACTTGAGCGCTTTGCCACCTGGAGTCGTCTCTGGGTTGCCAAACATGACACCGATCTGCATACGGATCTGGTTGATAAATATCACGATAGTTTTGGACTTGTGGACGATCGCGGTGAGCTTGCGGAGCGCTTGTGACATGAGGCGCGCTTGTTTGCCGACGTGTTGCTGACCCATGTCGCCTTCGATCTCGTCTTTGGGAGTGAGTGCTGCAACTGAGTCAACCACAACGACGTCTATCTTGCCACTGCGCACGAGCGATTCACAGATCTCAAGTCCTTGCTCGCCAGTATCTGGCTGCGAGATGAGGAGCTCATTTATTTTGACGCCGATCTTTGCAGCGTAGTCAGGATCCATCGCATGCTCTGCGTCGATATATGCACAGATACCTCCCATCTTTTGTGCTTCTGCAACGACATGGAGGGCAAGGGTAGTCTTTCCGGATGATTCAGGACCAAAGATCTCAATGATACGTCCACGAGGCAGTCCACCGATACCGAGCGCGATGTCGAGTCCGATCGATCCGGTAGGGATAGTAGAGATGTCGACTTTTGGAGCTTCGCCGAGCTTCATGATTGCACCTTCACCAAACTTGGTTTGGATAGAGCGGATCGTCTCTTCTACCGATGAGCGATCCATTGTTTTTGGTTCTTTTGAAGCTTTTTTGGGCATACAGAATATAAATGATTATTGATAAGGCGTGTCAGGATTGACCGCAACAGTTGTCGCGGGGTTCATGACAAACTGATATGTTTTTGTTTTTTGATTACCAAACTGATCGCGAAGTGCGACTTCGACGATGTTGTATCCAGGAGAGAGCAGTATCTCGTCTGCAAACGAACCGTCACGGTTCATGGTGATTGGTCTGCCGTTGATGAGGAGTTCTCGGGCATGGCGCGCGCTGCCTTTGATAGGAAGCACTGCAGAGGTGAGTGTCGTACCATCAGGTGCTGTACGGACAACGAGCGGGGTGCCGAGGATGCTGTCGCGCATGTTTATCCACACAAGTGCGAGGATGGCGATCCCGCCGATAATGTAGAGTCCAGATCGAAGTGTGAGTCGTAGCTGCATACGTGTGGTGGTCTTCATATTATATACCCATTTCTTCTGCAACAGTATCGCTGACTGCGTCTTTGATACCACCCTCGAGGATCACCCGAGGTTTGGCACCGTCTGCAGGTCCGATCACGCCTCGTTGTTCGAGTATATCTATGAGTCTCGCTGCGCGGCCATAGCCCACGCGGAGCTTGCGCTGGATGTATGAAGTCGATGCCTTGCCTGCCTCGATGACACACGCACGAGCATCTTCGTAGAGGGGGTCGTCAGCGTCTTCTTCCATAGAATCTCCAAACATTGGACGGTCTCCAGGAGAAACGTTTCCAGAGAGTTCAATGGTGTCGCGGATGTCGTCTTTGAACGCATCTTTGAGATACTTCACGACACTCTTTACTTCCTCCTCGGTGATAAAGGCACTCTGGAGGCGCTCAGGCTGGTTCTCGCCGACGATTGCGAGCATGTCTCCTTGCCCAAGGAGTTTCTCGGCGCCAGTCGTGTCGAGGATGGTGCGAGAGTCGATACCTGTGGGGACACGGAGCGCGATACGACTTGGGACGTTTGCCTTGATGAGACCGGTGATGACGTTGACTTCTGGACGCTGGGTCGAAAGGATAAGGTGGATACCAACCGCACGAGACATCTGTGCGAGACGTACGATTGCAGCTTCGAGTTCACGTGGGAACGCCTGCATGATATCGGCGAGCTCATCGATGACGATCACGATATACGGCATGCGTTCAGGACCATCTTCGCTGTTTTTGGCAAAGTCTTGAGCGTACTTTTTGTGGTACGAAGTGATGTCGCGGGCTGATTCTTGCTCAAGGATATCGTAGCGGCGGTTCATCTCTGTTGCTGCCCATTTGAGCGCGAGGATCGCCTTTTTGGGATCGGTGAGTACTGGGGTCAGGAGATGTGGGATACCGTTGTAGAGGGTGAGTTCGACGCGCTTAGGATCGACAAAGATAAATCGCAGATCGTCAGGTCCATGTCGGTACAAGAGTGATGCGATGATTGCATGGATAGTCACGGACTTACCAGAACCAGTGGTACCAGCGATGAGGAGGTGCGGCATACTCGCGACGCTCTTGAGGACTGGTTTACCAGCGATGTTGCGTCCGAGCGCGACAGTGAGAGGTTTTGTACTTCCGGTGAACCCAGGATCAGCAAGTAGGCTTGCGAGTCCCACAGTTGCTTTGGTCTTGTTGGGTATCTCGATACCGACGAGTGATTTGCCTGGGATCGGTGCTTCGATACGTAGCGGGTGTGCAGCAAGGGAGAGCGCGAGATCGTTCTGGAGCCCAACGATGCGCGAGAGTTTGACGCCCTGGGCTGGTTTGAGCGCATAGCGAGTGACAGTTGGGCCGATGGTGACTTCATCCATCTCAACCTCAATCCCAAAGTTGCCAAGGGTCCGGCGTATGATGTTGGTGTTTGCTTTGACATCCCCGACGTTTGCTTTGCCGCGATCTCCTTCAAGGAGTGAAAGTGGTGGTGGGGTATAGGTGCCGTATGATACAGGACGTTTCTTGGTATCGATGACGAGCTCATTTGCTGAAGCATCGGTTATCTTGACCGGAGCTGCTTTTGCAGCTACCGCTGGCTGAGCTTGCTCAGGTTCTTGGTAGGTGTCTTCTTGCGCATCTTCTGGAGAAAGCCCTGTAGTATCGTCAAGCACTTCAGCGTGCTCTTTTTGCGCAAAGAGTGCGCGGATACGAGCCCAGATACTACTAAAGAATGGGAAGAGGTTCGGTGTCCGATCAAAGAAGATAGCAAACGAGCACACCACAACAAAGAGAAGGATGATCGTTGCAAACACTGTATCAAACGCACCGACAAGTGGTATCGATACGAGTCGTCCAAGGAGTCCGCCATAACTTGGGTTGCCGATTGCAACAAGGGTTAGTAGCGAGATGAGCCCTATAGAACCACTGATGATTTCGCGAGATGTCACCTCAAAGCGTTTGTTGCGAAGGATGAATATCCCCGCAGTACCGAGCGCGATCGGGATGATGACGCTCCCTGTGCCAAGGAGTCCGTAGGAGAGTTTAAATAGGAGAAATCCACCAACACCTGCACTTCCTGCCATACCACCAACAACAACGAGTGCGATAAGGATAAGTACAAGACCAAGTACTACTTTGTTGGTCCGACTTCCTGTTTCTTGTTTGGCTTTTTTCTTGGGTTTGGCCATAGTCAATCGTTACAAGAGTATAACACTCGCTCAAGTAAAAAACCATTGCAATATAAGGATTATTTGGACACACGGATACACTTGTGGAAGTAGTGACTGTCCCATATACTGTCCGATATGATTGTCTTATAAAAGACAGTATAAAAGTCACGGACATTATGGAAAAAACATACCAAAATAAAGCTATATCAACACCTCACCAATCAAAAGGACACAAAATATCCGCAGCGATTTATCTTGTAACCAACCATGTCCCTGATGCAGATCCGATCAAACACGCACTCAGACACAAGGCTGTTGCCTTTGCATCCGTACAAGACTACAGTGGAACACTCATCGCAGATATCCTTGCTCTCCTAGAGGTAGCAGTACTTTCTGGTATTATCCGTCAACAAAACGCACTTCTCATCAGTCAAGAACTCCTCGCATACCGTGCTCGCCTCGGTGCCGATACAAGCACTATCGCACATCTCTTTGAGACAGAGCAGGTACCACAGACACCCGCCCGAATGTCTTTTTCTCAGGTATCTTCATATCAGACAATTCAAAAAAACAATATAAATAATGAACAAAAAAATAAAAGACAGTCTGATATATTGTCTTTTATCAATCAGCGCAAATCAGTCGTTATAAAAGACATCGCCGCACTGTTTCCGGATGTGAGCGAAAAGACTATCCAACGCGAACTCGGCGCACTTGTAGAGTCTGGCAAGATCACCAAACGCGGCAGTAAGCGCTGGAGTATCTATCTCGCGGTTTCCTAGATAGAGCTTGTAATAAAAGGGGATTTGCCCAGTCATCCATATCGAGCGAACTTCGTGCGTTTCTTTTGCACAAAAGATAGCGGGACGATATACTTTGTCCCATCTACTACCCGCTTGGGTATGGCCGAAACGCCATATCTATGGTAGTATGATATGTCTTTTGACACCTGTTCTGAGTGATCAGGATAAGGGCAAAAGTACGAGCGAGGCGCCCTTCGTGGCACGCTCGACGGCTCGTTGAAAACTTCAAAGCGACTTATCCAAGTACGTTATTACAAGCTTTCGACGTGCCGTGATTTTGTTTTGGGATAGGCAACTACCCCAGGGCATATATCGGCCTTGTCGACACGGCAGATATGGCAGCTCGTTACTGCTCATCTGCAATTAGCTCAATTTTTGTACGATGCTGCGCGATGATAAAGACCGCGCACAAAGTACAAACGCCATGTGCTATATACACACGGCGATTACTAAGCATTAATTACACTATGTCTAAAACTTTTAAATTCGTTGTAGGCGTGGCAGCTGCTCTTGCACTCTTTGTTGCAACTTCAGCTTCTGCTGCTTACATGCACACTAGTACCCTCAAAATGGGTGTATCTAGTTCACAAGTTATGGAGCTCCAAAAAGCTCTTAACGCAGGCGGCTTCGTAGTTTCAACTACAGGCGCTGGTTCTCCAGGTATGGAGTCAATGTACTTCGGTGCAAAGACCAAGGCTGCAGTAATGTCATTCCAAATGTCACGTGGCCTCAAGGCTGACGGTGTTGTCGGTCCTACAACTGGCGGACAGCTCGCAATGCTTGGTGGCACTTCAACTGGCGGTTCATATCCAGCAGGTTGTACTTCTAACTCAGGTTACAGTACTACTACTGGTATGCCTTGCTCAGGTGGATCATCAGTACCTGGTTGTACTTCAATGACTGGATACTCTCCAATCAATGGTCAGCCATGTAACGGTTCATCATCAAACAATGGTGGTGCACTTTCTGGTACTGCTGGTGACATCACTGTTTCTTCATACACATCTGGTCTTGAGACCAATGTTGGTGAAGGCGACAACAACAAGAAGGTGCTCGGCTTCGAAATCGAAGCTGACGCTGGATCAGATGTTGCTATCAACTCTGTAAAAATCAATCTCGAAAACCAGGGCTCAGGCTCAAAGCGTCTCTCACGATATGCTTCAACTGTCTCTGTTTGGGATCAGAATGGTAACAAAGTTGGTTCTTCAAACTCTTCAGACTTCTCAGAGTCTTCAAACGTTTACTCACGATCAATTGCGCTTTCAAACGTAGTGATCCGAGCAGACCAAAAGATGCGTTTCTTCGTTGCAGTTTCTGCACTTGAGAACATCGATTCTTCAGACTACAGTTCTGACAGCTGGGTAGCTACACTTGATAGTGTTCGTTTCAACGACGCTTCAGGTGCTATCCTTACAGAGGACACTAACCTTACAAAGACTTTCAACTTCACATCACTTGCAACTGCAAATGATCTCGAACTCAAGGTCAACCTTGCAAGTTCAAACTTGAAAGCTCAGACTGTTAAAGTATCAACTACTACTCAGACCAACGATGTTGAACTTCTCAAGTTCACCATGAAGGCTCAGGGTGGCAAGATGCACATCGATCAGGTCCCAGTTCGATTTACAACCAGCGATAACAATATCTCTGATGTAACCGGTAATGTTACTCTTAACATTGGCGGTTCAGAATTCAGTGAATCAGTATCAACAACTTCATCGTCGACATTTACTGTTACGTTTGATGATCTTGATCTTGACATCGCCGAAGGAGAAACCCTTACAGGTACTGTTTCTGCTGATATCAACAGTGTCTCTGGATACACAGAGGGAACCACTCTCTACGCTGAAATCCCATCTTCATACGTAACTGCAACAAGCGGCATTTGGTCTATTGATGCAGAAGATGTAAATGGTGATCAGCTTGTAACTGGCGACCGAACAGGTTCAGCTATCGGTGAACTCATGACCTTCCGCTCAACAGGTGTGAACGTTACTATGGGTTCAGCAAGTTACGCTCGAACTACTGATCAAAATGGTGCTGTTACTTCTGTAACCTACACTATCCCTGTATCTGTAAGTTCATTCGGTAACACGCTCTACATGAGTCAAAACGCTCAGCTTGCAACTTCTGTTTCTGGTTCAAACGCATTTGCGCTTGCATTCCAGCAATCAGGTGCTGCGACAACTGATGAAGTTATCAGTTCTGCTTCAATCGCGCTTTCTTCATCGAACGCTACGATCGAATCAGGTGCATTCCGTATTGATGATGGTTCTACAAAGAACTTCACAATCACTGTTACTTTGAACACTCCAGCAACTACAAATGCTAACTACCGTGTTCAGCTCAAACAGGCTCAGACATTTACTAATGCAGCACTTTACACAGGCGCTACATCAAGTACTCTTCTCCCTGCAGAGCAGTTCCGCACTGACTACCAGTTCATCAACAGCTAATCGCTCTTGATCGACTGAGTTCAGTATGAACACAAAAAGCCGCCTTCGGGCGGTTTTTTGTTTTGGTATACTGTTGATATGGATACACGATATGAAACAGTGCTCAAATACGGATTATATATACTTGCGTTCCTCATCCCTTGGATCACTTGGGAGCGATGGGTCTTTACCCACGCAACATCAAAGGTATTTTTGTTCTACGGCGGTGTCTTGTTTTTACTTGCATTTTGGTTCTATGCACTGATCGTTGACTCGCGATATCGACTCAAGCGCAACGAGTGGTATATGATGACGCCACTTTTTGTTTATCTAGTATGGATGGGTATCACTGCTGTTACTGCTCGCAACAGCGGACTTGCGATCTGGGGATCGCTCATGCGAGGCACCGGACTCATGACGCTTGGCATGATCACAGTACACACAACGATGCTTGTATCGCTTGCGAAGCGATATGCCGGGTTTATCACTACATATCTCAAGTGGGTTGTTGCTGGCGGAGCGGTGGTGGCTCTGAGTGTATGGTTCGGTGATGAAGGTTTACATATCCCGATGAACATTCTACGGAAAGCAAGTGGAGGCGGAGTCACTGGCAACTCAACACTTGCAGGCGCATACCTTATCTTTATCCTGGGATTTACGTTCCTAATCGCAACAGAGCGCAACAAACGCTCTGGATGGTTATGGGTACTTGTGGGAGGCGCCGTGTTCTCACCAGTGTTTCTAAGTCTTTATGGTATGTTTACCGGAAGTGGCGTGCTTGGAAGTGCGCGTGCAGCGCTGGGCGCTATAGTAGTAGGAGGAGGTGTTGGGGCGCTGGTGTATTTGATGCAAAGTACAAAAAAAGCTCTCCGTACAATAGGATGGACAGGGATCATTGCAGGGGTAGGGATGTTTGTTGTTGTCTGGCACCAGTTCGTCACCCCAGGAACAAGTCTACATAATAAGTTTGTTGAACTTGCTTCTGGGACACGATTTGCATTTTGGGAGATTTCACAAAAGGTACTGACTGAGCGGCCACTACTGGGGTACGGCCCCGAAAACTTCCCGATAGCACAGGCACGATACTTTGATCCGCAATTTCTCTCGCGCAATCTTGCGTTTGAGGCATGGACCGATCAACCGCACAATGTGTACTACAACAATGCTGTCGCTGGAGGATATCCAGGAGTACTCTTTTACGTACTTTTTGTTGGATCACTTGTTGTCCTTATCTATCGCAATGCTAAGCTCACCGCTACACAAAAGTCAGTTTTGATCAGCACACTCGTTGCATACCTTGTTCAAGATCTTGTTTCGTTTGATGGGTTCATCACTATCTATATAGTTGGTATTTATGCAGCGGTCGCGTATGGCAATAGGGTGATACCTCAAACTCAAGATACAATTCAAAAAAAAGAAACATCTAGACATCAGTACTTACTTGTGATGTTACTTGCAGTTTCTGTTGTTGCTATGTATGTAGTCGCGTATCAACCAGCCCAGAAAGCAAAACTTTTTGGAGAAGTTCTTGGTTCAAAGCTCAACGAACGGTACCCGCGATATCGAGAGTTTCTGGAGGGATCTTCGGTTGGTAACTATTGGGATGTGAGTGGTTTTGCATATGATGAATACAAACTCTATGCTGCAAACCCGCTTGTGATTAAGCAGGATCAAAAAGTACTTCCACATGCAATAAAAGATGTCGATGCGTACATTGCATACCTTGAACAGCTTGCACAAACAAACAAGACGGACTACCGACTCTATTTTACACTCGTCAATCTCTACAATACCAAGATTTTTCTTTCTGATATCTCATATGACGCATCACTTGCACAGCATATTCGTGATTACATTGACTATGCCCAGATACTTGCTCCAACCGATCCGCGTATCTACTGGCTCTATGCACAACTTGCAGCATGGAAAGGGGATATACCAGCGGTTATCAGCGCATATCAATCAGGGATAGCGATTGATCCGACACTTCCTGTTTCTCATAAATTGTTACTACAGTTTCTCAAAGGGATCGGCAATGAAAAGCTTTACAAACAAGCATTTCAGTATGCACAATCACAGGTTCCTAATTTTACGGTAAATTAATAAAACGCTCGAGATATCTCGAGCGTTTTTGGTTAATAATACTCAGTAACAATTATAATCCCATTACTACCGCTGCCTCCTTTTTTGTTTAGGATATTATAACAACTTCCACCACTGCCACCTGCGCCATAACTTGTGGCGCTGAACCCATCATTGGATGAATAACTACCATTTGCTTGCGCGCTGCCTCCAAAAACTGAATTTGCTCCAATATATCTTGGCTCCGATGGTCCTGTTACACCTCCACTCCCAGAACCGGTGAGATTTATATCTCCGTTAAGCCCGATGCCACCCGCTGACCCAATAGTAGAAGAGACTGATGTGGTTTGCGCTTTCCCACCTTGCCCGCCTGTTGCAGAACAATGTGCTCCAAAAGAACTTGTACCACCGTCATCTCCTGGAGATTGTGGCGCCCCACCAGCTCCACCGATACCAATAGTTACTGTTTCTGTTGCGCTGAGTGATGCTTTAGAAATAATCTTTTTGGTATACCCAGCAGCCGCACCGGCGCCCCCGCCATAGTTATAGCAACCACCCCCACCTCCACCGCCACCCACCATTTCAACGACGATATATTTGAGGCCGGGTGGTTTGCTCCATACTGTGTCGTGCTCAAATACGCGAATAACAGGAGGAGGGGAGGCAAGTGATTGTTGGATGAGTACAACAAAAGAGGCAAGGGTAAGTTTGTGCAAGATAGAGTCGTTTTGGTCAAGGACCAGGACATGAGTTGGGTTTGGTGCAAATGGAAGTGAATCGAGGCGTGTTGTTCCGCATACCTGAAAGGCAGCAAGAGGGTCGATCGATTGCCCTGTCGGTAGATTGACAGCAACTTGTGCGTGTGTGTTGGTAGTTGCCAAAAGGCACATCCAAAGTACATGTTTCATAACATAATTTTTTAAAGTGATACAAAATTGTTTGTTGTCTAGTGTATCGAGGCGAGGTCAAGAAAAGTTAAATATGGTATAATGCTAGTATGAAAAAGGCCCTCATCACAGGGATCACGGGACAAGACGGTTCATATCTAGCGGAGCTGCTGATCGCAAAAGGCTATGAGGTGCATGGCATTATCCGCCGTTCTTCGAGTTTCAATACAGGCAGAATCGAACATATATATGAAGACCCACACAAGAACGGACGTAAACTTGTGCTTCATTACGGAGACCTCTCTGATAGTAGTAACATCAATCAAATCATCGGCACAGTATCTCCGGACGAGATATATCACTTGGGTGCTCAGAGCCATGTTCGTGTTAGTTTTGATATGCCAGAATACACCGCAGACATTGATGCGCTTGGTACACTTCGTATCCTTGAAGCTATCAGGGCGACCGGCAAAAAGATCAAGTTTTATCAAGCGGGATCAAGTGAGATGTTTGGCAAAGTACTTGAAACACCACAAAAAGAAACAACACCTTTTTATCCACGGAGCCCATATGCATGTGCAAAAGTATTTGCGCATCATATCAGTATCAACTATCGTGAGTCATACGAGATGTTTGTTTGTAATGGTATCTTGTTTAATCATGAGTCTCCACGTCGAGGAGGTACATTTGTCACCAAAAAGATTGTTGCAGGACTCGTTGCGATACGACTAGGGAAGCAAAAAGAGTTATTTCTTGGCAACCTTGATGCCAAACGTGATTGGGGGTATGCCAAAGAGTATGTAGAGGCTATGTGGCTTATGATGCAGCATGATACTCCTGATGATTATGTTATTGCAACAGGGCAGACACAGACAGTTCGCTCGTTTGCACAATACGTTGCAAAACGTCTCGGGTATGAGCTTGTCTGGGAAGGTGAAGGACTTGATGAAATGGGCAAAGATGAACATAGCGGGGTGCCGCTTATCCGTATCGATCCGGTGTATTATCGACCAACAGAAGTCGACCTACTTCTCGGAGATGCAACAAAAGCAAAGCGGGTTCTTGGATGGGAGCCAAAAGTTACTTGGGCGGAGCTTGCTGATGTCATGCTCAGACAAGAACTACTTGATCAGGGTGTAGACCCACAAGAATACCTCGTATAACTGTATGGAAAAAGATGCAAAAATTTATGTAGCGGGACATCGCGGACTTGTTGGTTCTGCTATTGTACGAACACTTACTAGTGCTGGGTATACCAACATCATTGTTCGAACACATGCAGAGCTTG
This sequence comes from uncultured Candidatus Saccharibacteria bacterium, assembly GCA_964441495.1. GTDB lineage: Bacteria > Patescibacteriota > Minisyncoccia > Phycocordibacterales > UBA9973 > UBA4124. The sequence goes on along the minus strand of CAYTXV010000003.1, from coordinate 15,299 downwards.
ATCTGACACAACAGGCAGCAGTCGATACGTTTTTTGCAAAAGAAAAACCGGCTTATGTGTTTCTCGCAGCGGCAAAGGTTGGAGGGATACTTGCAAACAGTACATACCCTGCAGACTTTATCCGAGAAAATCTACAAGTACAAACCAATGTACTCGATAGCGCGCATCGTCATGGTGTACAGAAACTTTTATTTCTCGGGAGCTCATGTATTTATCCCAAGTATGCAGCACAGCCTATCCACGAATCCTCTCTTTTGACTGGAGAACTTGAGCCAACAAACAAAGCATATGCACTTGCCAAAATAGCAGGTATTGTGATGGCCCAAGCATACAATGCGCAGTATGGTATGCAAACGATCAGTGTTATGCCTACCAATCTGTATGGTCCAAATGACAATTTTGATCTACTCTCTTCTCATGTACTCCCAGCCCTTATTCGCAAGTTTGATGATGCAAAAGTCGCACAAGCACCTTCAGTAGAACTATGGGGGACAGGAAGCGCAAAGCGCGAGTTCTTGCATGTTGATGATTTGGCTCGTGCGGTCGTGTTTTTGATGGAAACATACACAGATCCCGATATCGTAAACATTGGCACAGGAGAAGACGTCTCCATCAAAGAACTCGCTGAGCTTGTCAAAGAGATAGTAGGGTATCAAGGTGATATCGTCTGGGACGATACAAAACCAGACGGGACACCCCGCAAGCTGCTTGATGTATCCAAACTACATCAGCTTGGGTGGCACCACACGATAGGGCTTCGAGACGGGGTTGCGCGTACATATGAGTGGTATCAAACACATAAGCAATGATTATCGTTAGACTCAAAGGGGGAATGGGAAACCAGTTGTTCCAGTATGCACTGGGGCGAGCACTTGCGATCAAATACAATACGACACTCGGACTTGATGTAGAGTACTTACTTGACCGAACTCCTCGCAAAAATTTTACATTTCGAGAATACAATTTAGGTGATTTTAATATACAAGCTACAATTGTTTCAAAGAAACAGATTCCATTTTTATATAAGAATATATTTCCAGGAATGCTTGGAATACTTTTCGATAAAATTCGAGCAAAACTTTTTCCATTACCAGGAATAGAAAAAAAGTATTCATTTGATCCTGCGATACTGAGTATTGGACCAAATGCTTATCTCGATGGCTTTTGGCAGAGCCCCAAATACTTTAATGAGATTGCTGATACGATTCGAAAAGATATAACCCTCAAACAAATATCTCCAAAAGTGGCGACTGTCATAGATACTATCAAGTCACAAAATTCTGTCTGCGTTCATATTCGACGGGGTGATTATGTAGGCAATGAATTCCATCCAGTAGTGGATATTGCATATTACGAAAAAGCACTTGAGATTATTTCCCAAGAAAAACCTATTGATTGCCTGTATGTATTTGATCGTGATGATATTGAGTGGTGTAAGCAACATCTTACGTTTAAGTACCCTACGATCTTTGTCGAGAATGATACTTCAATGGCAGAAGTAGTGAGTATTATGAGTTCATGCAATCATTTTGTTATGGCAAATAGTAGTTTGTCATGGTGGGTGGCGTGGCTCGGACAACATCCCCAAAAGGTAGTGGTCGCACCCAAGCAGTGGTTTGCAGATACTTCTATCGATACCAGGGATCTTATTCCACCAGAGTGGATACGTATATGATCTCCATTATTCTCCCAACCTACAACAGTGCCCACACTATTGCTCGAGCAGTGAGAAGTGTCCTTGCGCAGACATATACGGATTGGGAGCTACTAGTGATCGATGATGGTTCAACTGACGATACCGATGGTACGGTAAAAGCACTCACCGATCCACGGATTATCTATATCAAGCAAGAGCAAAATCTCGGTCTACAAAAGACGCTCAATCATGGTCTCGCGCTTGCAAAAGGCGAGTACATCGCACGTATCGACGCGGATGACTTCTGGAATGATCCAGACAAACTCCAAACGCAAGTGTCATTTCTCGATGCTCATCGTGACCATGTACTGGTAGGGACAGGTATCATTACGATTGATGCGAATGGTAGAGAGCTCACGCGTACGCTGCTACCTGAGACTGATCAGGATATCAGGGAGCGGATACTTGGCAAAAATTGCTTTGCTCATTCATCAGTACTTTTTCGAAAGGGAGTTGATAGGTATAGTGAAGACATATCGGTGCGCCATGCCGAAGACTATGACTTATGGATGAGATTGGGGCTTGCTGGCAGTATGGCAAATATTGCGCAGTATATGACTACGCTCACAGTGACCCCGAGTACAGTCACTGCTCGCAATAGAGTAGCGCAAGCCAAGCGAATACTGGCTATTGCATACAAGTATAGAAATAAATATCCGCATGCAATTTCCGGCATTGCTATTGCAAGTATGAGATATATGTTTTTTTGGTTCATACAATATATCCCATTCCCCAAGAAACTTTTGTATTGGATTCAAAAAGCTATTCGTTCGCTATAGTTTCTTGAGTTTGCGGACATAGTGCGCGCCAAGTGCGAGGATGATGTGAAGTTTAATCGTGCCATAGAGGCATATCTTTTGTCCTAGTGTTGCGTCATAGTCTTTTGCTATTTTGCGTGCGATAGACATACTCATGCGGATGACTTTCCAGAGGTGTTTGAATGGGAGATCGTATCGTGCATGAAATGCAAAAAAGATATCCATATCAGTAGTAGTGCCAAGATACCACTTTATATTTTTTTGATAGATTTCTTGGATACTTTTAGTGATAGCTGGTTTCTCTGTATGAGAGTAGTTGGCTCCGTGCTGTCGATAGTCAAGGAGTACACGTGGGATATTGGCACCAGGGTAGTGATGCACTACCTGAGAAAAGAACCCAAAGTCTTCGCTCCCAGTGTATGGATACTCAGGAACATCCTGTAGTACAGATCGTCTGTACACTGTCGTCGGATGGCAAAAGTATGTGTTGGTGAGGAATTTCCATGCAATGACTACTGAGCTGGTTGGGTGTTTACGGACTATGCGTAGAAGTCCTTCACCAAACGTCTCGTACCACGCACCGACAATTGCGATGTTTGGATGAGTTTTGAGGAAACGACATTGTAGCGTAAGTCGATCGGGGTGGTTGATATCATCACCATCTGCGCGTGCGATGTAGGTACCACGTGCGACTCTGAGACCACAATTGATAGCTCCCGCGAGGCCTTTTGTGTTTGTATTGTTGATAAGTCTGATACGACGGTCTTTTGTTGCCCAGACTTCTGCTATAGCGGGACCATTGTCGGTTGATGAGTCATTGACTATGATCAGCTCCCAATCGGTAAACGTTTGCGCAACAATGCTCTCGATAGCATCGCCTAGGTATGCGCCACTATTGTACAGTGGCATGATGATACTGATGGTCGGGTTATCGTATGGCATAGCGTTTTATAGCTCGTAGTAATTGCGGACGGAGCTTGTTGTTAGTAAGTACTCGGATAGGCGCAAGTAGGCACGCAAGCGTCAGAGACCCCAATGTATGTTTGAATAGAACACTCTTTGTGTGTTTTGAAAGTGTGTTTTGTGCAAGACGTAAGCCGTCTAGGTGGGGCAACCCTCGAACGATGTTAAAGATAATACGATCACTCCACATCTGGGGCACAGAGTATATACCCTCGATACGAGGAAGCCATGTTTCTATAAACGCAATATCTCCTTTGATGAGAAACAGTCTGCTACTTGTTTGATTTTGTTGATGACGACGAATCGAAACAAGTACCGCGTCTACGTATTCAACCATGTATTGTTTTGCAATGCGTAGCCACATGTCCCAGTCTTCACCAACGCGTAGTGTCTCGTCAAATCCCCCTACTGCGTCAAACACGCTACGTCGTATGAGTACATTACTTGCACTTCCTAATATCATGTTTTTGGAAAGAAGAGGAATAAATGCATTTCCACAAATATCAGGATCAAACGGTACCGTCGGGATGTCGGGGCGATCAGCGCCTGTTTCATCAATGTTTTTGTAGTTGCCATACACCAGTCCGAGGGTACCAGTTTTATCTTCTTGAAATAGTTTCATTTGGCGTTCAAGTTTGAAAGGTTCCCAGCGGTCATCTGCATCGAGGAACGCCACGAGTTCTGCTGTTGCTTGGGTGAGGCCTCGGTTGCGCGCACTGTTGGGGCCACCGTTTTCTTTTTTGATGTACACGATACGATCATCAGTGATTGCTTTGATCATGGTCTCAGTATCGTCAGTTGAACCATCGTCTACAACAATGATCTGTGTTGGTTTATATGTTTGCGATTGCACAGAAGCAATAGCTTCTTTCAAAAAGCGAGCATTGTTGTATGTCGGGATGATAACGTCGATAGTCATATTAGTACCATGTTTTTATTGCCAGCAGCGCACCGTACTGCTCGACCGATATACCAGGAAGGGTTTCATTGTAAAAGATCTTGCAAAAGAGTGCATAGCGATCAAGTGATGCTGCAACATATGCACTGCCAACATGAAGTGTTCGCTCTGGGTGGAGGTAAAAGTTCATTCCACTTCCGACACAAGAAAAATGAACCAGTTTGCTTCCAAAATCGAGTTTGTAGGGAGTTGGGAAGTTGTTGATGTCTTTGTACGCATTGTCACGTGATCCATGAGTATCCCAACCACCAACTTCGTCCGAGGGGAGGTGGAGTATCTTTGCACCATTGTGAATCATATCAAACATGACCGGGTCAAAGAAATCGATAGTCGGGAACGGAAATGGGTTATACGTACCATGAATCATACGGGCAAATGTCGAGAGTTTGTTTTTGCCAAGCAAGTGTTTGAGTTGCCATTTGAGTCCTCGCGCAAGCTGCAGTGGTGACTTGATAAACAGTGATTGTACTGACCATGTTGTTTTGCCCGTGAGATAGTGGGCAGATATCTTGGATTTTTTCCAAAGCGTGCAGTTTGTTTGGCAGATATCGGTGAGGTGACTGATATCGCTGCGATCATGAGGGTTCCTGTGGTAGTTGCGGATGGGGCCGATGAGGTCGTACGTAGCAGAGTGCGCAATCATCTCATCAAGTATGTTTGCACGAAATATCACGTCACTATCAAAGTGAATCATTGTGTCGGTTGGACACTCCTTGATAACCTTTTCCCAGAGTAGTGCAGTACCGACATGTCCACGCTCATAGCCGTTTAGTACAGTATCGTCTACTTCGATAAAAATATTGTTTTTGTGAGGGATAATCCAGTCAAAATCTTCTTTTGTTCCGTACACATGCACAGGATAGTCATGGTACTTGTGAAATGAATCAAGTGCGATTTTGCCGATCTTGCCGCAGTTGACGATTTCGGTGTAGATGTATACGTTAGAACCTTTTGACATAGCGGTAGAGACGTTTGACATATCTCACTATACCCGATTCACGCTCTGGAGCAAGGGTGATGGTACGATGAGCCTTTTGATCAAGGCTCTGTGCATAGCGGGCAAGCATGGGGAAGAGTTGATACGTATCCAAAATCTGGGTTTTGGCAATCTGTAGGGCTGGTATAGAGTGCTCGTATCTATCAGAGGCGACGAGCTCTCGGATGGTGCGTAGTGCCTGGTCAGGTTTGGTGATATCGATACTGACGAGAGAATCTGATGCAAAGTATGTCGTGATATTGGGAGCACCATAGTATATCGGAAACGAAAGTCCAAGAAATGCATCTGCAAGCTTCTCCGTCCAATAATCATCAAGAGAGGCGTTTTCGATCACGATGTGGTACTTGTATGGCGCGATCGCGTCCCACTTGTCATCTACCTGCTTGTCGATACCAAACACATCGATCATGTCACCAAACTCTTGTTGTAGCTTTTGTACAAAAGAAACTCGTGCTCGATGTCCTTTGGTAAATGTTTTGTTTGAAGTGATAACAGAGATACGTTTTGTTTTAGAGATTTCTTTGATAGATGTTAGTTCATCATATGTTTTGGAGTTGTGCGCATCATCTCGGAAGTTGTGTCCGACGAGCCAGGGAAGTGCCTGTTGGTTGTATATAACATGCGGATGTTTGATTGATTGCTTACATGTCATAACAGTGTCAAACTGCTGCAAAAACTTTGCGCTGTACCGCTTCACGGTTGGTGGTTCGTTTGACACAAACAGTGTGTGTCGAGCACGCACTGTTTCGTCCTTACCAAGCCCTCCGTAGACGACCCAGAGATCACACTCATCGGTATCTTTATTTATAAGAAATTCGCATTTATCCCACACTGCAACACCGCTGGGCGCTTGGCGCATAAAGGGTGTACCACCACCTGCAGTTGAGATTTTAACGATGAGTTTTTTCATTGCGTGTCCAACTTTCCCATACAAATGGATAGTGATAGGTTCGAGTATGTGTTTTTGCAAGTTCTTGTTGTATGTTTTGCATACGTACTACTGCGTTTGGCACAAAGTCATGAAACTGTACTTGTATGTGCGCGATATCTTTGATGTGGTTTGTTGCGATGAGGTTTTCAAGAAGCGGGTACTCGCCACCCTCGATGTTGAGTTTGATGAGGGTAGGAGTACCAAGTTCGCGCACTACTTCATGCGCACTTCGAAAGGGGGCATGCTCGGTTGTTTGGTCTCGTACAAATGTTGACGCTCGATCGCCTATGATTGAAATCGTCTCGGTAGTGTTACGATCTGAGACGCCGTATCGGTGTACATGTATTTTTGGATTTTTTGCAAAGCGCTCACTAATGTTTTGTGCAAAAACTGCTACCGGTTCAAAGACATGGATTGTTGGTTGATACTTGGCAAAGAGATCGCTCGCCCATTGTCCCTCATACCCACCAACGTCCCATACGATGTCCTCTGATGTGAGTGGATATGTGAGGCGTAGCGTTTTGTCGCCAGCAGCAGCTTCCCACTGCGCTACGACCAGTTCGCGAGGTGTTTTGGGGCGAGGGAAGAAATGTCGATATAGTTTTTGAACTAGTGAGATGATTGTGTTCATATGATAGTACTACCGTAGCCCCAAAGTGTTTTATCGACAACTATAGTGTTGACATATGTATCAGCATATACGATATATCCTTGCTCTTTCAGAAATGAGATAAGCGATATGTTTTTCTCAAAACGGTTATCTGTTGTTTGTGTTACGGTTTCAATACAAAAAATCTTTGGTCGATATGTTGCAAAGTCAATTGCACGAACTATCTCTTCGTCCATTCCTTCTGTATCGATCGAGACTATATCCGTGTACGATGCATACTCTTTCAAAATATCGTTTATTCCGACGATAGGGATATGTTCAACTCGCTCTATCTTTTGGTTTCCATATACAGCTGGTGCGGCGATGGTTTGTTCTGCATCCTCTTTGGAAAAGGTGTTCATTGTTTGTGCAGTGAGTACATAGTATGCAAGCGGAGTACTACTGCTTTTTGCTCCGACGCCAACAGCGCGCACGATGTCGCGAGGGCGCCTATGTGCGATTGCTCGTGCAAGATCAGGGCTTGGTTCGATGCACACCCCCGAAGCTCCTTTGGTATAAAAGAGATAAGTATTACTCAAGTGTGTCGCGTGATGTGTGCCGATGTCGATATAGCGCGGTGTTTTGATACCAACTGCATGACAGAGACCTTGGATAATCACATCTTCACCATACTGTGCGTATGTTTTTGTGCCCACACGAGGGAAGAATCTTTGCACTAAGGTTACGAGTTTTTCCATGGAAGTATAGGGGCGAGGATGCCTGGGCGTTTCTGGTTGAGGTACGGATGATCGCCAAAGTCTCGCTCGATACCAATCATAACACTTGGATTACCTTTACCTGGCTCAAAAAACCATTGTGTACCGTGGATCCCGCCGATGAGTTCTACACGGTATGTTCCACTGTTGAGAAATTTGACTGGAATCTTTGATTCGATCGTGTTGGTCCCAACAACAAGACGCATTGTGGGATCCGCATCAGTTTGGTATGACCAATACAAAAGCTCTTCGTTTTCATCAAACAGTGCGTATCCGATAGTGAGGTCAGGAGTATCTTGCTTGAGGTTGCCGGTGATACGTACGGTGAGCGATTCATCTGAGCCTGTTACTTCAAGTAGGTGTGGTTCAAAGTGTTCATGAGTAAGGGTACCGGTATTTTCCCAGCGGTTTTCTTGGGTACCAGCATTGCCATGGCGTGCATATGCAGCAAGTACATCACTCGTATCTCCATGCATAACAACCTCACCATCATGAATCCAGATTGTTTTGGTACAGATCCTTCTGACTGCATCGAGATTGTGACTAACAAAGAGGATTGTGCGCCCTGCCTCTGAGGTCACCTCTTCCATTTTACCTAAACATTTTTTTTGAAACTCAGCATCTCCTACAGCGAGTACTTCATCGATGATCAGTATGTCTGGCTCCATGTGTGCAGCAACAGAGAAGGCGAGGCGCACATACATACCGCTCGAGTATCGCTTCACTGGAGTATCCAGGAAACGCTCGATACCAGCAAACGAGACGATTTGATCAAATTTTTCGGCGATTTCTTTCCGGCTCATGCCGAGGATTGCACCGTTGAGAAATATGTTTTCTCGGCCAGTCAGTTCTGGGTGAAATCCGGTCCCTACTTCAAGCAAGCTTCCGACGCGACCACGCAGTATCACTTCACCAGTAGTAGGCGGGGTGATTTGTGAAAGGATCTTGAGAAGCGTAGATTTGCCAGCTCCGTTTTTGCCGATGATGCCGATGATCTCACCCTGCGGGACAGTAAACGAGACATCTTTGAGTGCCCAAAAAGATTCTTTCTTGCTTTTGGTTCGGCGAAACAAATCAGTGAGTGTATCACGAAGCGTGATGTATGACCCCTGGGTATGCTTGATCGTATAGCGCTTACCAATATGTTTTACTTCAATAATCGGCTTCATAGTGTTAGATGATATCTGCAAAGTATCGTTCGGTTTTTTTAAATACATACAGTCCAACTACAAGGAGTGTCGCTGTTGCAACAAGAGAAAGTCCTATGAGTGTCCAGTTTAGCACTGTGGTGCCCAGAAGTGCTGCGCGGGCACTTTGGATGACACCCATCATCGGGTTAAGTGCGAGGATCCATGAGTATTTGCCTGCGATACCTGCAGGATAGATAACAGGTGTGACAAACAAAAGCATTTGGATAAAAAAGGGAAGCACGTAGCGTACATCACGGTACTTGACGTTAAGCGATGTCAGGACAAGCCCGAGTCCAATCGATGCCATAAACGTGATCGCAAGAAGTAGTGGGATAAGTGCGAGCCCGCCAAGGTTGGGTGTGTAGCCATAATATATCATAAGTCCTACCAAGATAACTGTCCCAATCAAAAAGTCTATAAACTGCGTGATCACACTTGAGATTGGAAGCACGAGTCGAGGGAAGTACACCTTGGTGATGATGGACTGATTGCTGATGAGTGCGTTGCTTGTGTCGAGCAGTGCTCCAGAAAAAAACTGCCAAAACAATAGTCCAACATATACAAAGATTGGATACGGTACGCCATCAGAAGGGACTTTTGCAAGGGTTCCAAAAAACAAACTAAACACCACCATCGTTACAAATGGTTGAAACACCGCCCAGGCAACTCCTACCGCTGTTTGTTTGTAGCGCACCTTGAGATCTCTCCAAGTAAAAAAGTAGAGCAACTCTCGATACAACCAGACCTCTTTGATATCCGAGAAGCTAAAAAGTTTCTTGGGTTTGATAACAGTTGTTGCTGATTTCACACTTAGTACGATAGCATTTTTACCCTTATTTTACGAGCTTAGTGCGTAAAGATGATCTGGAGTGTTTTAAGGACGATACCGATATCAAGGAGTGGTGATTTGTTCTTGAGATAGTATAGATCGTACTCAAACTTTTCTTTTGAGTCTTCTATTGACCGCGCGTAGCGAAACTTGATCTGTGCCCACCCAGTAAATCCAGGTTTGATCGTGTGGCGAAGGTAGTAGTAGGGGATCTGCTCTTCAAGTGTTGCGACAAACTCTGGGCGTTCGGCGCGCGGACCGATAGCTGCAAGATCGCCCCGGATGATGTTCCACATCTGTGGGACTTCGTCGAGGTGTGTTGTGCGCAAGATCCGGCCGACTCGTGTGATGCGAGGATCGTGTTTGTCTGCCCATACAGCACCGCCTGTTTCTGCGGAACCGTCTTTGTTGAGCGCTTTCATGCTTCGTAGTTTATATATGAAAAACCGATTTCCATTTTTGCCAACGCGGGATTGTTTGATAAACATAGGTCCATTATCTTCAATCCATACGAGAAGTGCACCAAGTGCAACAAACGGTGCGGTAATGAGAAGTACAATCGATGCCCCGAGGATCTCAAGTGTGCGGTATACGAGTCGCATTGGTGTACTCGTGTGCTGTGTCATATAAGCGAGTGCGCGTTCATCCGTCATGAGCTCGAGCGGGATTTTGGCAAAGATGAGTTCGTACGCTTCGTCGAGCGTGAGGGTCTCTGCGCGGGTAGAGCGCGTCAGGTTCACGAGTGTCTGAGGGTCTATCCCATGCGCAACCACAAGATCCGCATCGATACCTTGAGCCGTTTGTGGAAGCGTGCTCCATTGTGCGACGACAGTCCCAAAGTGTGGGTGCTTGCGAAACTCTTCTGCGAGATGCTCCATGAGTGGGTTTTGGCCGAGCAGGATGATGCGTCTCGTCAAGTGTTTGGATGAGATGATGTGGTACGCACGACGCCATGCAACCAGGAGTACAAATGCGCTCCCGGCGATGATCGCGAGGTTTGTCTTGGGAGTGATCCCGTTTTGGGGGAAGAGATAAAAGATGAGTACACCAAGGAGCGTGTTGAGTCCCATCGCTGCGATGATGAGTCCTATAGTGCGAGGGTTGGGGTTGATACGTCTGATCGAGTAGAGGTCAAAGATAAAAAATACGATGAGCCACAATGCAAATATCCATGCAAATCGCTGCGCTTGGAGCGTGACAAACGATGCCTGAGTCGCAAGATCAAACCTAATCGCTACCATGACACAAAACGTCGCGAGGAGTACCACGACATCTCCCAGAACAAGAAGTGTATGTCGAGATTGTAACATACTTCAAATTATATGATATTTTCCCAATTTGTACAGTATGGACAACGGGTCAAGTTCGGTACAATCTAGGGTATTACTATAAGTGAATCGTACGCAGATTTATGGAAAACAATACACCCAAACAGGCACAGACCGCAGATACTCGCAAGAAAAACATACTCAAGATCGCAGGTGCGATCTTCATCGTTGTTGTGATCGCAGCACTTATCGGCCGTGGCGCACAAACCAAAAAGGCTACTGAGCAAGCTATCGATACTGGCATGCCTGAAGGATGTAAGCCAGGATTCCTCTTTAGTGAGACGACAGGCAAGCCATGTCCCAAAGATGAAACAGCGACTCCTATAGCAGAGACTGCAAAGCCTTCTGCATACGAAGATGCAATCCGAAGTTATGGGGGTAAACTCGTGTTCTTTGGCGAGGGATGCAAGGCGCTTCCTACAGCACAATCCCAAAAGGTTGGAACACGCATCTTGATCGCCAACAACTCAGCCAAGCAGATCACCGTTGAAGTTCCTGGACGTACTCAGGCACTTGATAGCTACCGCTACTTTACCTACCCACTCAGCGTAGCTGGTGAAGTGTCGGTCAAATGTAACGGCGCTCCTGTAGCAACCATTTCAGTCAAGTAATTTGCACTCAAACTACCCTCCAGAAACGGAGGGTAGTTTTGTTTGACTTATCCAGAGGATTTGGTACAGTACTTTTCGTGTAGATCAAAGACAGTGGGTGATCGCAAGATCTTAATATCCTGCCGAGGTCGAATTCTCCGAGACTACACCCGTCATTGGCGGTATTTATATTGTTCACTTACAAACGTATGGCAATCACAAAAGACAAGAAACAGTCTATTGTTGCTTCGTTCACAGATATGCTCAAAGATGCGCACTCAATCGCATTTGTGCAGTTCAAAGGTCTCTCGGTCAGAGAAACTATTGAGCTTCGTCGCAAGCTTCGTGCAGAAGGTGTCTCCTACAAAGTAGGAAAGAAAACCCTCATCAAGCGCGTGCTCGACGATATGGGCATCCAGGGACAGCTCCCTCTACTCGAAGGTGAGATCGCGGTTGCTGCAAGTGCAGACCCGATCGCATCAGCGCGTGGCGTCTATGAATTCCAAAAGACACACAAAGACCAGGTAGCCCTCGTCGGTGGCGTGTTTGAAGGAGCATACAAAGACAAAGAAAGTATGACCGTGATCGCAACGATCCCTCCTCGCGAGGTACTCCTTGCACAGATCGCGTTCTTGCTCAAGAGTCCACTCCAACGTCTCGCGATAGCGGTAAACGAAGTGGCAAAGAAAAAATAATTAGTAACGTAATACAAATAGTATGGCAAAATTTGATTCATTTCTCACAGAGCTCGAAGGAGCATCAGTGATCGAACTCAACGAACTCGTCAAAGCAATCGAAGAGAAGTTTGGCGTTTCAGCAGCTGCAGTTGCAGCAGCTCCAGCAGCCGGCGCAGCAGCAGGTGGTGCAGAAGAAAAAGATGCATTTACCGTTGTCCTCGCAGACGCAGGAGAGCAAAAGATTGCAGTTATGAAGGTAGTCAAGGAAGCACTCGGCCTCGGTCTCAAGGAAGCAAAAGACCTCGTCGATGGCGCTCCAGCAACCCTCAAGGACGGCATGAAGAAAGACGAAGCAGATGCGCTCAAAAAGCAAATCGAAGAAGCAGGTGGAAAGGTAGAACTCAAATAATACCACTCCTCACAAAAAGCCCCAGAAATGGGGCTTTTTGTCTGCGTGGAGGAGGGGATTGACATTTTTGTTTATTTGGTATATAATAAACCTAAAGATATTCACAAACCAAAAAAGTACAAAATGAAAAAAATTATCCGGTTTTTGTCAGTGGTGGCGATAGTCATCATTGCGTTCAGCTCTTGTTCAAAAGATGTGAGTCGTGACCTCCAGAAGGTCGATACGGGAAAAGTTCGGGACACTCTCTGGGTTGCCAGAAATGTTCAGTTTACAGAAGAAGGCGATATTGATGAAAAAATAAAGAAACTACCGCGCGTAGTTTGTGCCTCCTTCTACTATATCCCCGCGACAAACCCAACCATAAGTCTGCCGAAGTTTGGATACAAAATAACCTACACGAGCCCTCAGGTTGGTGGCCAGGTTGAGATCGAATATAGTATGAACGCTGGTACTGGTCCGGTACTTACTACAGGACTGTTTGCTCTGGAACCTACGCCTGGCTCTTCCACATTGGATTTTCAGGGAGCGGAACCGTTTGAGGCTATTGCTGGACCTGTCAAAATCATCAGGGTGATTACTTCAATAGAAGGATCCTCCAGGGTTAGGTATTATTACCCTCGCAGAAATGTTATTATCGGATAGAGTATCCTTCCATCGCTGAGCCGCCTCGATTTTATCGGGCGGCTTTTTTATTTACAACCCACAATCTACTTGTACGCAAGCGCTTTGACGCTTTATACTTCTGTCACGTTAATAAGTGGAATTATGGATATTTTGGCAAAACTTCTCGGGGGGATTCCTCGAGTCAAAACAATGCGTCTCTTTTTGCTCAACACTGATGTTGGGTTTGAAACGAGCGATATCACTGACCGCTGCCGCATCAGTCCAGCACACTCTCGTCGCACCGTTGCACAGCTTGCCGCAATGGACCTGATCGTCAAACGAAGCTTCGTCAAAGAGCTGATACATACTCGTACTGGCAAGGTGCACAAGAAACGTGTACACGGATGGTTTTTGAACCCAAGCTTTCCCTATATCTCTGAGCTTCGCCAGCTCCTTGTCGAAGGAGAGTTTTTCAAGCACGCTGACATTGCAAAGCGTTTCAAACCAGCAGGGCGCATCCAGCTCCTCGTCGTCTCGGGTATCTTTATCCAAGATAGCGAAAGCAGACTCGACCTCCTCATCGTTGGAGACAACCTCAAGAAAAACACTATCCAAAAGGCGGTTGCGGTCCTGGAAAGCGAGCTTGGCAAAGAACTCTCGTACGCAGTGTTTGAGACTGCGGACTTCAAGTATCGCGTGTCTATGTACGACAAGCTTTTGCGAGATGTCTTTGACTTTCCACACCAGGCACTTGTGGCGAGCAAGGAATTTGCCTTTTTCTCTTTACCAAACCCGGCGAGGTAGTGGTATACTATAGAGCGATACTGTAGGACGGGTACCTCGCAGTAGCTATTAGTTAAGTGCCCGAGCGTAACGCGCTAGATTAATTTTCAAATATTATGCTCATACAATCATGGAGCCAGGTATTCTTGCTCTCTCTCCAAGGCCTTTGGTACGGCTTTATTGAGACATTTCCACGGATACTGTTGGCGATCATCATTTTCATTATCGGATGGATTGTCGCAACGACACTCGGCAAGCTCGTCATGATGGGTGTTGATGCGCTCAAGCTCGATCGTGTATTTAAAAACACTGGTGTTGATGAAGCACTTGGTCGTGCAGGATGGAAACTCCACATCGGCTCATTTATCGGATGGCTCGTGAAGTGGTTCATCGTCCTTGCATTCCTCAAAGCTTCTCTTGACCTCCTCGGTCTCGTTGGTGTGTCAGGATTCTTGAGTGCAATCTGGTTCTACATCCCACAGGTGTTTATCGCAGTACTCGTCCTTGTTGCTGGTACGATTCTTGCAGACTTTGTCCGCAAGCTCATCTCTGGCAGTGCAGCAATTGCAAACATTCGCTCTGCAAAGATGATCGGATCAATCGCATACTATGCAATCTGGATCCTTGCACTCGTCACTGCACTTGATAAGCTCGGTATCTTTGGATACTTTGGCCAAATCCTCTTTACTGGACTTGTGGTCATGATCGCGCTTGCGCTCGGTCTTGCCTTTGGTCTGGGTGGCAAGGAGGTTGCTGGACGATGGCTTACTCGCCTTGCAGACGATATGTCGACTCGCAAGCACGAATAACCCTCTCTCACATGAGAACAAAAAGCCCCAGATCTGGGGCTTTTTTGTTGAGACACTACTCTTGCTTGACACTCTTTTTCGCTTGGTATAGAATGGTCCCACTTATGAGTTATGAAAAAGTAGCAACCAATATCTAGGGTACGCCTTCAGACATGTTGCGCCGCCCCTAGAGGGCGGCCTTTTTCTTAAAAATCATAAGGAATCGTTGTTTAACAACAAAACCCTGTCCTCTCTTAGTTTATTGACCTCACCGTCACTAACTGCAGGAGAGAGAGACAGTAGTACTGGCCATGCTCGAGCGGTCGAGCAGTACGGTCGGTACGAACCCGTCTGGTTCTCGGAGAGAGACTGGGCGGGCATGATTTCTAGATTTCCTAATAGGAAATTAAGAGCATATGGTGGATGCCTAGGTT